>CALDSM010000828.1 GCA_937923585.1 uncultured bacterium | reverse complement strand
CTGCTACTACACCCCGGTGAGCCCCGAGTTTCCGAAGGGCGGCGCGATTATCGCCCGGGATGATCGCCCCACGCGGCATTGGGAGCAGGCCCGGCAGATCAATGCCGGAATCAAACATCTCGGTCCCACGCTGATGAAACTCACCAGCACCGACGTGCGCCGCGTCACCGCTGACTCCATACCCGCCGAAGCGCTGAAGGGCACGCCAATTCGGGACATTGCCCGCGACGCCGTTGACCCGCCGAACGACTATCTTGTGGGCGTGTTCCGGCATGAGGACGGCCGACGCGCCGTGATGCTGACGAACTACCGTTTTGCCTACACGGCATGGCCCACGGTTGCGTTCGATGCGCCCGTGGAACAGGTGAAGGAGGTGGACAAGGCCACGGGCAACGAGATCGCCGTGCACGATGACAGCCCCGAAATGCCGGGAGTCCAGCTCTCCCTGGACGCGGGCGAGGGTCGCCTTTTCCTGATGCCGTAGTGCGGGGCAATTCGAGCTTAATCCGCATATCTCAGCACGTCATTGCGAGCGAAGCGCGGCAATCTCGTTTTCGTCGTGGGCCTGAGCGGCAGCCTCAAGAGATTGCCGCGCTTCGCTCGCAATGACGTGGTGTGTTTGGGTGTTGATTTGTATCTCCATGATACATGCATAATTGGGCATGAACCTAAAATCCGGTGATAGACCCGGTTAGATCCGCCTTCTGAAACGGGTATGCTGTGGCCCTGCCTGCACCGGTTCGGTCTGGCAGCGCGTGTGGCGGCTGGGTGCCGGCCCCGCCAAATGGGAAGGAAATGCGTTGATGTACGAACTGTTTACGCTTGAGAACGTGGTGGCGCTCTTTACACTGACCGCCCTGGAGATCGTCCTGGGCATTGACAACATCGTCATTCTTGCCATTATCAGCGGCAGGCTCGCCAAGGAGAAACAGGCCCGGGCGCGGCGGATCGGGCTCGGTCTGGCGATGGTCATGCGCATCGCCCTGCTCCTCTCGATAAGCGTGATCATGCGCCTGCAGCAGCCGTTGTTCGCCGTGCTGGACCACGCCGTGACGGGGCGTGACCTGGTGCTGCTGGGGGGCGGGCTTTTCCTTATGTGGAAGTCCGTGAAGGAAATTCACGAGCACAGCCAGTCCGTGGGCAAGGCGGAAGAGGTCCACGTGCCCGGGTTCGCCGGACGGCCCTCGCAGTCCTTCGCCGCCGCGATAGGGCAGATCGTCCTGCTCGACCTCGTCTTCTCGCTGGACTCGGTGATTACGGCGGTGGGCATGGCCAAGCACGTTCCCGTGATGGTGGCCGCCATCATCTGCGCCGTGATGGTGATGATGGTCTTCGCCGACACCGTGTGCGACTTCGTGAACCGCTATCCCACCATACGCATGCTTGCCCTGGCGTTCCTCATGCTCGTGGGCGTATTCCTGGTGGCCGAGGGCGCCGGAAAGCACATCGAACGGGGCTACATCTATTTCGCCATGGCATTCTCGCTGGGCGTGGAATTTCTCAATCTGCGCTTTGGCGGACGCCCGGCGGCGCATTCACCGGGAAACTGACAAGACTGGAGACAGCAATGATGCGGCGTGTTTCAAGGGTGCTGGTGCTTGCATGCTTCGCGGTCTTCTGTTGCGGATGTTCCGGGTTAAACGGCGAACACATGGGCGGCAAGGGGGTAAATGCCTCCTTCGCGCTGGCGCAGGACGGCAAACCGGCCTGCACCATCGTCGTCGCCGAACATCCCACACCGGCGGCGCGCCTGGCCGCGCTGGAATTGCAGTCGCATATCCTCAAGATAACCGGCGCAGAAGTGCCCATAAGAACGGACAGCGAAACGGTCGCGGGGCCGCGGGTACTGGTGGGGGAGAGCGCGGCAACCAGGGCGATGGGTTTCAAAGGGGCCGACTTCGCGCCCCAGGAATATCTCATCGCGTTTCGACCCGAAACGCTAATTCTTATCGGACGCGACTGGGAGGACACCCCGGCCAACCGGCAGGAACTGGGCCGGCCCATGAACTGCGGTGACACGCTGGCCGACACCCGCCAGAAGATAGACTACTGGAAAACCGTCGGCTTACCCGAACGCAGCGTGGGGGAGATGGAACTGCCGGGTGTCTATGATGACCAAGGAACCTGTTACGCCGCATACCACTTCATGGAGCAGTGCTGCGGTGCCCGATGGTACGGACCGTCGCAATCGGCCATCATTTTGCCGTCGCAGGCAACGCTCAGCGTGCAGCGCAGGGACATCCGCCGTTCGCCGGCGCTCAAGGACCGCGACGCGCTCTGGGCGGGCAACTGGCCCTTCATGCAGGGGCAATGGGGTCCGGTCACCCGGCCCGAAGTCTTCCTGTTCTGGCGGCGCCTGCGCCTGGGCGGTGAGAAGTGGGCCGCCAACCACACCTTCCATCCCAAGACCATCCAGACGAAGCTCACCAGTCCCGACTACCAGGCGCAGGGCAAGGGCCACGGCTCGCAACTGTGCTACTCCAATCCGAAACTGGTCGAAGACGTGGCGCAGATGGCCCGGGAGTATTTCGACGGCAAGGCAAACCCGCCGGAGGGATGGAAGGCGGTGGGGGACTACTTTGCGATTGTCCCCGATGACAACGCCAATTTCTGCACCTGTCCCCAATGCAAAGCGCTGATCGCGTCGGGGAAACGAATGGGGACCGGACAGTTCAGCAGCGGCACCATCAGCAACTATTTCTTCTCCTTTGTCAACGCGGTGGCGCGCGAGGTGCGCAAGACCCATCCGGAGAAGTACATTGCCACGCTCGCCTACTGGAACTATGCGGTGCCGCCGGAAGGCTTTGAAATGGAGCCCAATGTGTCCATCGCGCCCTGCCTGCACACCTGCGTCTATGCCATCCACAAGGAAATGCGCGAGAACGACATGAAGCTCTACCACGAATGGCTGCGCCGGACCAAGGCCCCCATGTATCTGTGGAACTACTACCATCATCCCATGGAAGCCGCGCTCGTGGACAAGTTCACCTGCTTCCCCAACGTCATGGTGCACCAGTCGGCCGAGACGGCACGCATGTTCATCCGCGACGGCATCCGCGGCATCTTCATCTGCGGCGAACAGGACATGCTCGAATCCTATGTGCTCGCCAAGATCTACGATGACCCCACACAAAACGTGGACGACCTGCTCGACGAATTCTTCCACCTTTATTTCGGCAACGCCGCCGCGCCCATGAAGAATTTCTACACCATGCTCGAAAAGATCGTCTCCGAACCCAAGAACTACCCCAAGCCCTACTATCGAAAGAACGGGATAGACTGGAAGAACGTCGCCTGGAAAAGTCTCGGCACCCCGCAGCGCATGGAACGCCTGGGCAAGCTCATAGACGAGGCCAAAGACCTGGCCAGAACAGAGCAGGAAAAGCACCGCGTCGCGCTATGGGAAAAAGCCCTCTGGCAATACATATCCGAAGGCTACACCGCCGCGCAAGCGAAGAAGAATTGATCGTCCTTCACCGTCGGCCTCTGTTAATCTGCAGGTGGAGTGAGAAGGACTTCAGAGCGCTTAATCTCAACGTTGGTGAGGTTGTGCTGGCTCAGGAAATACGAAAGGGCTTCTTTGAGTTCCTCGAATGGCTGCGGTGCCGCTGACCCGATTATCAATCCGCAGATACATGCGGGGTCGAATTTCATTGGGAGATAAGGCCTCACGGTTTGCCTTGAAAAGTAAAACTTCTTCATTTTGTCGTCGCCGGAACAATTGGGTATCGCTTTCCATTCATGATCGAATAGATGGCCCCGGTGCTTGAACATCCTGTTCGGGAGCAGATATAGGAACCAAGAAAGTTCCCGGGCTACGCAGTCTTCTGGGTCATAGGCCAAGCAATCACGTGCCGCGTCCATAAGTTTGAAAACGTGGCTCTTCTGGACTTCGTGGTCGTATTCAATCCTATTTAGCCAGAACCATGGAACATGGAAGCCCTTTTTCCTTTCATTGCTCAAGCTTTTTTCCAGTAGCTGAAAATCAAACTCAATTGAAACGCCTTGCCCACGTTGGCCATAAATCTGCCACTGCGCTGCACCGTCTTGTTCCTCAGTAAAGGACGCCGAGTAGAAGAAAGGTCCACTCTCCTTTTGATTTTTATCAAGTCCCGCTATCGCTTTATCAGCAAGACGAGTTTCTGTGTCGTTCACACGGCTCTCTTTCCATACTGACATGTGTTGCTTACAGGCTTCGAAACCGTATAGCAAGTCCCTCCTATCATTTAGGAAAGAACGATGCGTTGCCCACATTTCACCGTTTGTAACAATCTTTTCGAAAGCTGCGAAGTCCGTATAGTGGTAGATATACGCAGGTTTTTCGCATTCGACCAGATGATTGTACGTATCCTCTATCCTTGGCCTGTTCATGGCTAGCTCCGTTTGCTCTTGTTAAAGCAGGCTGTCAGGGCGTCTATCGTAAGCGGTTTAGGCTGACGGTGCAAGGAATCCGTCGAGGCTGGAACGCGACAGGATGTCGCGTCTACGTAGAAGCGGCATCTTGCCGCTTTCTTCTTTCGAACTGCCTCACAGCATTGCCATTACGGTATTGCCGGGTTCGCTTTCGCCGGTCTTGTTTACTACGATGACTCGGTACTCCCATTCCGGGAGGAAGTACGAAGTGCGAAGTGCGAAGGACGAAAGAAGAGCAAGAATGCCATTTGTGCCTCGCCCATGCGCATGTTGGCCTGCTCGCCGGCAAGAATGAACATGACCGCGTACCATCCAATATTGTTGGGAGGCACGGGCGGCGCGGGATAGAGGCCGGTGTTGGCCCAAAGCCCGCTGTTGAGTTGCTGGGCGAGCATGAGGATGGCGGATTCGGTGGTGGGAAAGGTGGGCATGGGGAAAGCTCCGGTAGGGTCCAGGGTCTTGGGTCTAGGGTTTGGGAAGAAGGATGAAGGGCCTTCGTCATTCCCGCACAAGCGGGAATCCAGGACTTGCGCTTTCCTCGCCGTCATCGCGCCAACACTGGATTCCCGCATTCGCGGGAATGACGGGGCGGGC
>CALDSM010000827.1 GCA_937923585.1 uncultured bacterium | reverse complement strand
CTGCTCTTGGCATGCGCCCAGTGTAGCACGGCATCCGCAGCCTGTCAACAGGGAACTAAGGGAAGCGTCCCCCTATTCCATTCGCCCAGCATCGCATGTCCTCCAATTGCAATGCTATTATATCACAAGTCTACACACATGCAAGGTTTTTCAACAGGCCCGCTGTCCCTGTTTAATTCCTGTTTAATTCAACGGAAATGGGGACGCTTCCGAACGGCACTGGCGCACGTGGAGTGACGCCCGACTGGAATAAGGCAAATGTGAAATAGGCGTGCCTCGAATCCGCGCCACAACACGGAGCCACGCCGTAAAGTGAAGCCATTGTCAGGGGGATACTGCGGCCCCTTTCCCCTCCACGGTCGCGCCTTGTTGCTCTGCAAGTTTTCTGGCCACCTTCAGCGTCTCCTCCCACGAATCAACGGAATTCCCGGTAATGCGTTGGACAAGATCCACCAACGTGTCATGCGATACGCCGCGAATGATGTATTTCGCTTCTTCACAGAACATTTGATACTCAGTTTTTGTTTTGTCTTCCAGCAATTTGAGCAATAGGGGTATTGCCTTCTGGCCCGCGGAAGATGCGTAGGGCCGAATGGCCGCGCAGCGTACATATCGGTCCTGCTCGTTCATCAGCATCTCTTCCAAATAACCGGCAACCGAAGGATCACCGCAGTCCCCCAGGGCCATCGAAAACCATTTTACCAGCTCCTGGTCGTTATCTTCCCGGGCTTTCTCGTGGGCGGCACGAAGGGGAGCGACCATCCGCTCCTTCATATATCCAAAGGCAAGCAGAAAAGTGTTCAGCATGTAGACCCGTGGCGAGACGTAGGCCCCCCCCACCGCACCGCCATCCGGTGCCGGGCGTTTCACCTCCACGGCGAAGCGCGCTATCATCGTCTCCCCAATGGGTCCGGGGGCATTTAGCGCACACATGCCCAACACGCGCAGCACATGGTCAATGTCAAACACGGGCCGCTTCCGCACCATTTCCAACATGGCGTCTATTTGCTCATCAGGCACAACGAACCGAAACGGACCATTGTGCTCCGTCCGCCAGGTAAGCTGCATGCCCGCCGTGGATGCCATGCTCTGGTCAAAACAGAAATAGCCCAGCAAAATCTTGTCGACGCTTTCCCCGGGTATCCTGCCCAGGGCATAAAGGAACACCGAACGCGTGCGTGGATCTTTCTCCGCCTTGATGCGGGCCTCAATCTCCGGAACGGCCTGCCCCCCGCACTTTCCCAATTCTTCCCGCAACGCAAGCACCTTGCTCCAGGCGTCCTCCTTCCCGATAGTATGGCCGTCCGGCGTCTTCCCCTCCATCAGACTGCCGATCCCGTCCATCAGTTCCTGTGGGGATGGCTTGTCTTGCGCGTAGATTGTCGTAACAACGAAGCAACCCGTGAGAAACAAAAATAGGGCCGTCTTGCCATTCAATTCGCGCATGCCTTACTACTCCTCACCATATGTTTTATAGAATACCATTATAGGATACCAGATTGCTGGCCGTCATCGGACCAGTCCTCACTTTGCGCTGAAAAGTGCGTCCACAATTGCTGGGTGCGAATCACATAGTCTTCACCGTCTCCCATATGGTCGCCGTTTGAATCACCCTTGAGCTTGTCATATCCATACTTTATTTCGTATGCGTCGGGGATTTCGTCAAACTGATAATCTGAGTTTCCGGCCCTGTAATTATCCCCCCCTGGCCACCAAATATTGTATGCCTCAACATGTCTTCCTTCGTGGCGGCATTCCCAAGCAAAGGTGTCTATGCCCGAAGCCGCCCACTGATGAGGACCGTTGTCGCCAAAGGTTAAGTTGGGATCAGCGGCGAGGTCCGGACACGGGTGGTAGTAGAGATTCGCATTACGTCCAATGTGCGCTTCCCATCTTGGTGGACTCACCGAAGTATTCCAAAAAGCGTGGCTTTGATTACAGATCAGTGGCTCCCCTAAGCATGCCGAAGTCTGACGCCAATAGTAGAACCAATTCGGAATACAGCCGGAACCATCTTGTGCAACCATTGTGTTTATTGGATTGGCAACTTCAGGGTGATTGTCCGCTGTTCCTGTATAGAATATCTGCACGACCCTTGCCGTCCACTCACTCCCGTCAGCGCGGCTCACGGTCAGAGTCTTGTTACCAAATTCACTGTTCGCGCTTGGCAGGGTCGTATACGTGAAAACAGGGTTGTATACGTTGGGCGGGTCCGGGCTAACCGACTTGGTGGATCCCTCTATCGGGTCCAATGTCCACTGGTACTTGCCACACGCGACATTCACAACGGGAGAAACCGTGCAGACTCCCGGCGTATTGGTGTCGAAAACGTAGTGGTTATCATTCACAGGGTCCAAGTTGGGTTCCGACAACTGAACCGGCAAGGAAGCAAACACTGCTTTGACTTGCCGGGCTTGATCCATGGTCAGCGTGATTGTATCACAGGTAATGGGATGTTCCGTGTCGTCCAGGCGCCCCGTCGTCGGTGCGTAGGGGAAGGTCGGCGCGCATGTCGCTTCCCCCGTACCCACCCATTTGCTGAAAACGTACCCTGTGCGTTCGTGCGCCTCGATAGTGACCTCGCCAGCCGGCCATTCGGGCGACAATCCGACGGGGGCTATGTAAGGATCATAATATCTGGAGGCTGGGAACAAGGTACAGTAGCCTGCGCACTCGGGCTTGACCGACTTTGTGTCGCCCAGGCTCTTGCTCTGGTCTGTGCTTGCGCCTGCAATGGCAACGTCCACTGGAAAATAGGGACGTTTCCCATTTTCTATCTTTCTCCCGTTTCTTTTCGCGGACGGCCGCGCGGGCGCGAACGTACTGGCCGCTTCAAGTGGGTTTCAAGCAGGGTGAGGAACGTGACTCCGCCGAGGGGTTTCCCCGTGCGGGTGTGTGCGCGCAGCCGTTCCACTTCGCCAGCATCACCGTCTTCGGACAGAAATGTCCGCCAGTCACCTGCGGTCTCTGCCAGAAACTCCGCGTCAGGCGCAAACACGTCCTGCCGCAATCCGCAGTGCCCCGCGGCGCTGGACCAGGGATAGTCCACCGCGTGCTCCGCCATGCGGGCGCGAACGGGATTGCGCTCGACATACCGCATCGCCCGAATGTAGTGGGCATCGTCCAATGGACAGGAGTAAAACCGGCCCTGCCAGACATGCCCCGTTAACCGCCGCGCCCGGTTCACGTGCTGCGCATAGCACACGTGGACCGGCTTGAAAACGTCGCAGAGCGACGTCTCCCGTTCCGGCACCGCAACCAGGTGAACATGGTTTGTCATCAGGCAGTAGCCTTTCACGGCCAGTCCGTTGTTGCGGCTGTAAAGCAGAAGCAGTTTGAGATAAAGGTTCCGGTCCCCGTCGCAGAAAAACACATCCTCCCTTCGGTTGCCCCGCTGGGTGATGTGATAGGGAACCCCCGGCACAACAATGCGTGCTGCTCTAGGCATGACATCAGGCTAACACCGAAAAGACGCCTTGTCAAGACAGAAAATGGGAAGCGTCCCTATTTTCCCTATTTTCCGGAAGAAGAAAGACTGCCTTGAACATGGATGGACAGGATAGACAGGATAAAGCC
>CALDSM010000826.1 GCA_937923585.1 uncultured bacterium | reverse complement strand
ACGCGTCGGAGGCAAGAGCCCCCTCGTCCGTGTAGGTGCCCGAGCACTCGACCGTGACCGCCGGAAGTCCTGTCAACGTCACTGCAGGCGCTGTCGTGTCGTTCACGGTCACCACACGCGTCTTTGAAGTCGTGTTGGCCGCGGCGTCCGTTGCGCGGTACGTGAGTGTATAGACGCCGACTGTGCCTGCGTCCACCGTCCCGGTTTCGGTCACCGGGAGTTCGCCCGCCTGCGAGTCCTCCGCCGTTGCCCCCAGTTCTTCATAGGTGCCGTGACATTCCACGGTCACTGCGGCATCGCCGTTCAGAGTCAACACCGGCGGCGTCGTATCGATTACTATGTCCTTCGCATCGCCAAGCGAACCGGAATCACCAGGATCGGACAGCGTCAGAATGGCGTTGTTTGTGCCCGTACCGTCCTTAATTGAACCATCGTTCAGCGTCAGGGCATCCGTGCTCGAATAGTCGAGGTCGGCCGTCGTGTCGCCGGACTGCACCAAATAGTAGAATGTGAGCGTGTCGGTGGTGCTTCCGCTTGAGTAGCTGAGCAGCCGCGGTCCTGCAGCAAGGGCCAGGCTCAACTTCGGCGTCCCTGTCACCAGCACCGGTTCGTTGAACTGCACCGTAATGCCAATGGTGGCACCGGTCTTGTACGAACCGTTCTCCTCCGTGCTCGATACCCCCGTCACTGTTAGGGGAACAGTCTCCACCGCCGGTGTCGACGTTGTCGAGGCGTAATCCACCGGTGAATTGCCGTTCTTTGCTTTCACCGTGAACTCGTAGGCGCCGCTGGGGTCAAGCGGATCCACAACCGTGTTGGACCCGGGCAAGCCCGTAACCAGTGTTGGCTGCGCCCAATCCTCCTGCCACGCGGGCGAGGCGCCCAGCGTGCCGTCCGGCTGGACATACTTGTTCCCGATATTGGGCATTGCAACTTCAATCGAATACAGCGTTCCCGCAGGATTGCCCGTGCCACCCTCAAACGCAACCTTCATCGTGGCCACCATCGGGTCGCTCACTGTCACGGAGACCGGCGCGGCAGGAAGAGTCCATGCCGTAACGCCGCCGTCCAGTTCGGTTTCAGTCACGCCGTTCCGTGCCTTAACCTTGAACACATAACCGGTATTGGGGACCAGACCGGTAACAGTCTTCGTGCCCCAGGTCTCCGCAGTGGCCCAAACCACGGATGCGCCCAGCGAACCGCCCGCCTGCACCCACAGGCTGCTGCCACCGACGGGAGTTGCCTGAATCGCGTATTCCGTATCCGGCGGATTGCTGCCGGCGCTCAGGGTGACATCTATGGCCGTGGTTGTCCTGGTGCCGATAACCGCAGCGCCCGGCGTCGCGATCACAACCAGCGTCCGGGGGACCGCCGGCGCGGCGTTGTAGTTGTCGTTGCCGGCTTGGTTCGCCGTTATGACCGTCGTGCCCGCCGATATGATCGTGACCGTAACACCGTTCGTCCCGGTCGCCGTCGCCACCTCCGGCGTGCCCGAATCGAAGATCACCGGGTTGTTCGAACCGCCACCCGTCGCGCCAAGTTCGAACGGAGGCTCACCGACCTGCTTGACCGGAAGCGGATCGAACGTAATCGCCTGGTCCGCCTTGCTTACAGTCAGCGTGCCCGACGCCGAACCAGAGTAGTTCGGCTCATCCACCGTGGCCGTCACCGAGTATGTGCCGGAATTGGTCGGAGGCGTCGCGGTGGGCCCATAAGTCGTTCCCGGTGTGCCCGCATACTCAAAGGCAAGCGTCAACACCCTGGGCACGTCATGATTCGTCGTCGCATGGACAACCCTCGGGCTGCCGTTGTAGGTCTGGGCCAGCTCGGTCCCATTCAGCGCCACAGTAACGGCTTTTTGCTTCACTGTCAGCGTCCGCGAAACGTCAACGGCCGCGAAGTAGTTGCCGTTGCCCGCCTGGCTTGCGGTAATGGTGGCCTCACCCGCGCCCGTGATGGTCACGGTTGCTCCGTTCGTTCCCGTCGTTGTCGCCACCGCCGTGTTGCCGGAGTTGAACGTCACGGGGTTCCCCGAGGTGCCGCCGGAGGCGCTCAGCGTGAACTGTGCGTCCTCATAGGTCACATCGTTCAACGGCGCGAACGCAATGGTCTGGCTCTTCTTGTTAACCGTAAGCACCTGCCCCACAGTGGTGGCGGCATTGTAGAAGCTGTTTCCGCCCTGGGCTGCGTATATGGTTGCAGAACCGGCGCCGATGATGTTCACCGTGCCGCCCGCAGCCGTGACCACCGCTTCATTGCTGGAGGAGTAGGTGATCGGGAGCCCCGAGGATGCGGTTGCGGTCAGCGCAAACGACGGATCGCCGTAAGTCACCGGGGAAAGCGCATTGAACGTGATGGTCTGGTTCGCCTTCACCACGTTTACGTTGCGCAGGGCCGTCTGGACATTGGGCTTAGTCTGGTCGGCGAGGTTGTCGCTCACGCGGAACGTCACCTGGTAGAGGCCAAGAACCTGCAGGTTGACGTTGCTAATCTTGACCACCCTGCCGGTCAGGTCCCCAACGCACTGGTCGGCTGCCGAATAACCCGGGTCAACATACGACCCCGCCGGGCTGTATTCGAGCGTGAGCGGATTTGCCCCCGTCAAGGTGATGACCGGCTTAATCGTGTCTGTCACGTTGACGATCCGGGAAATCGGGGCCGCGGCCCTGCCGCTGGGATCGGTTACATTGTACGTGACCGTATAGGTGCCCTTGGCCGCCGGGACCGGCACCGGATTCGAAACAAGAATGGAGGAGGTGAGATTGCCCGCGCAGGAATCGCTGGCTGTGGCGCCCGAATCGCTGTAGGTGGTTCCGCATTCAACGGTAACCGTGGCTGAACCCACCAGGGCAAGGGTGGGCGCAATGGTGTCCCTCACTGTCACGACGCGCGTCACCTCGCTTGCGGGATTGTAGCCGTCGCCCACGTTGTAGCGCACGGTGTAGGTGCCGGTAGCAGACGTGTTCACGGGATTCGTCACCTGGATACTGGCGGTAAGGCTGCCCGCGCATGCGTCGCCGGCCGTGGCGCCGGCGTCGTTGTATTCGCTCTTGCATTCCACCGTCACCGACGGCGAACCGTTCAGGGTGATTACCGGCGGAGTCTGGTCGGCGACCGTGACCACCCGGGTGATCTGGTCGGCGTTGTGACCGTTGCCGTCACTCACGCTGTACGTGACCGTGTAGTTGCCGGGAACGAGGGTATTCACCGGGTTGGAAACCTGGATGCTGGACGTGAGGTTACCCGCGCACGCATCATTGGCGGTGGCACCCGCGTCGCTGTAGGAGCTGTGGCACTCCACCAAGGCTGGGTCGTCGCCCAGCAGCGTGATCACCGGCTTCTGCGTGTCCTCCACCGTCACGACGCGTGTGACTTCGGCCGCGTTGTTGCCGTGGCCGTCGTTTGCGTTGAATCTCACCGTGTACACGCCGCCAAGCACGGCGGTGTTTACCGTGTCGCCGCCCATGGTGGCCGTCAGGCCGGACATGCAGTCGTCTGTCACGGTCGCGCCAAGGTCGGTGTATGTGCCGCCGCATTCCGTGGTGACCGCGGCGCTCCCGTTCAACTGGATAGCCGGCGGGGTGTCGTCCGCAGAGACAACCAGATTCACCGGCGAGTAGAATGCCGCCGAGGTGCCCGGCAAGGGATCCAGGCTGATGACTGAACCCACCGGAACTGTCTGGCTGCACGCCGTCGTGACCGTTCCGACAGTGAAGCCGGCATTCAGAAGCGCGGCTTCCGCAGCCGCCTGGGTCATCGTGGGATTCGACAGATTGGGCACCACGGGCGTGCCGACCAGCACGCGAATGGTTGTCCGCGCCACTTCAACGCCTGCCGACTTTGCGGCCAGATAGACGTCGTAAATGCCGGGCACGTCCGGGTTGAAGCCCGCAAACGGTCCATCGTTGAAGAACTCGTAGTTCCAACTGTTCTGGGCGATGTTGCACGCCGCCACCGAGTTCTCGTAGCACGTCCGCGTGCTGCAGGCACCGGACTTGAGCGGGCTTGTGTAATACCCGAGATAGTGGTCCGGGCAGGCGCCGCCGAGCGGGTCCAAGAGCTCCGGCGATGCGCTGATCGGGTCCATGTTGTAGTAGTAGTTGTAGTTCGTCCCCAGCCCGGGCTCAAAGTCAAAGCCAAGCTCATAGGTGTAGTCGTCTATCTGCTTGACTGGCGATGCGTTCCTGCACGAGTAGTCCGTGTTAACCGAGAAGAAGATGTTCCAGTAGGGGGTGGTAGTTGTCACCCAGGGTTTGGGCGGCGGGGTGCAGGTGGGATGGCCCGCCGCGAAGCTGTACGTGCCCGGAGCGGTGAGGCAGTTCGTCCCGCTGCTGGAGCCGCAGTTGGCGCTCGGATTGAAACGCAGCGCGGCGCGCAGGCCCAGTTCCAGCCCGTTCACCCTCGCAACGGTAAACTGGGCGTTGCTGTTGTCCACAATAACCTTGGCCAGCGGTTCCGGAATCACGTTGCCCATGGACACGGCCCAGTTCACCGGCGTCCCGGAGGGAACGACCGTGCCCGCGGCGGGATCCTGGCTGATGACCCGGCCCGACGCGACCGTGGCGCTGGCCTGGGGCGTAAGCGTGCCCACCGTCAGGTTCGCGGCGGCAAGGGCCGCGGCCGCGGCCGGCTCCGTCATGTTCACAATGTTGGGCACCGCGCACGGGCCCGTCGAAACCACCAGGTTCACCGCGGTCGCGGCGGCCACAACCGTCGGATTGACCGGCGTCTGGCTGATGACATTGCCCGACGCGACGGTGTCGTGGCATGAGTAGGCCACCGTGCCCACGGTCAGGAACGCCCCCTCGATGGCCGCGCGCGCGGCCGCCTCGGCCGTGCCCACCACATCCGGCACCGTCGTGTTCACCGTCAGCGTGTGCGTCTTCGACTCCGCCGCGTTGTACCTGTCGTCGCCATCCTGGCTTGCCGTGACAACTGCCGTGCCCGCGGAAACAATGTGAACCGTGTTGCCCGACACCGTCGCCACACTCTCCTTGCCGGACACGTACGTAATGTCAAGGCCCGAAGAGGCCTTGGCCGGAAGGTCATAGTCCGGGTCGCCATACGTCTTCGTCGCCGCAGCGTCAAGCGTGATCGTCTGGTCCGCCTTGTTCACCACCAACAGCTGTGTCTGCGGGGTCGCGGCGCTGTAATTGGCGTCGCCCGCCTGGCTCGCCGTGATGAGAGTGGACCCCGACTTCAGCAGCGTCACCGTTGCCCCGGACACCGACGCCACCAGGGAGTCGCCGGACGAGAAGCTCACCGGCAGTTCCGACGACGCTGTCGCGACCAGCGCAAAGGTCGCGCCGGGGCTGAAGGTCACAGGACTCGTGAACGGGGTAAGGGTAATGCTCTGGCTCGCCTGGACGATGGTCAGCGTGCCGGAAGCGGAGTTTGTGACGGAATTGGGGTCGGTAATCGTGGCCACCACCGTGTAGGTGC
>CALDSM010000825.1 GCA_937923585.1 uncultured bacterium | reverse complement strand
CTCGGCATGGTCGTTCCCGTTGCCCGTGAGAAAGTCGCCCCATTTGAAATAGTCCGAGCATGCGGCGGAAGACTGCTGGACCGTGCAGGACCAGACGAAATTCGACGTGTACTCGTATTGGTGCGCGGCCATTTGCGACTGGCCGGTGTTCCATTTGTCAATGGTGGGGCTTTCCGCCCAGGTGGCATGGGCGCGCGATTCAAGGCGGTGGCCCATGCGCTGTTCCATGTGGCGCTTTGCGGAGGCAAACAGGTCAACAACCCCGTCTTGAAGCTGGCTGTAATAGCGGGAACGGAACAGCGCCGTCCGCTGAATGTCTTCCGGAGCGGCCCCAAGCACATGGGAAACGTCCTGTTTCGCCGAAAGGTCGTTCTCGGAATCCTCCTGCCCGAAGATGAAATAGACCATCCATTTGGCGAAGTCCGCGTATTGCGCGCCGTACTTTTCCGCATAGCGTTTGGCGAACCCGGGGCTCACATAGCGGAGCGCAAATTCGCCGTTGTCATGGTGGCTGAAATAACCCCAGTCCTGCTGAATGTGCATCTCGTCACTGTAGAGTCCGTTCAGTTTCACACCGGCGTCGGCGTAGCGGTCGCACAGTTTCTCCAGATAGGGAAGCGCTTTGTCGCTGAAGTAGTCCATCTCGGGCGTGCGGTACAGTTGGACCACCATCACCCGGTCACGGTCATCCGGCTTGCCGGTGCCGTGCACCCTGATCCGAACCGCGCGGTACTCTGTCTTGCCGCGGGTGATGTTCTCGAAGACCTCGACCTGGGCGGTGTCCGAAATCTCCACGATGTCCTCGGGGTTCACGGCGATGTGGTTGGTTCCGTGCAGAACATTCTGGCGGAAGGCAAAGACGCGGATCCCGGCATCCTCTATCGAAATCGGCCCCTTGTTGTTTGACCAGCCCCGCTGACGCCACAGTTCGACACTGTAGTCCCCCGTCTTCGGATCGCGCAGCCCTTTTCGGTAATGCATCCAAAGACCCTGCTCGCCGGTCTCCTTCGCGCAGGCGGGACCAATCTCCAGCGGACTGAGCAGGCTCAATTCCAAGCCTATTCCGTACTCGGCGGCGAACTTGCTGATTTGCGCGATGCGCTGGATGTATTCGTCCGTGTCGGGCGTCAACCGCCGGGGCTTGTCGCCCTCTCCGGGGCGGTACTGGGCAAAGAAATGGTCAAACGCGACGCTGAGCGTGCGCTGCCCCGCAGCCTGCGCGCGTTCGCAGATCTGGCGCAGACTCTCCTCGCGCTTGTCAAAGGTCAGACTCAGGTTTACCAGCGTGTCTGGGTTGGCCAGCGCTTCGAGCTGTTCGTCGTTCACGAGGATGATATGGGGGCGGGGAATCATGAATGCCCATGGTCCCGGATAACTGACCAACTCGCCTTTGTAGAGATTTTCAGGCGGCCTTGGCGGATCGGCGGGTTGCCCAAGCGCGCATGGGGCCGTGAGAAGCGTCAAGAGTGCAAGTGCGAACCACGCCTGCCGGGCTTGATGTGCCAACCTGTACTGCCATGCCGTCATGGTCAAGAACTCCTTGCGCGGTGTTCCTGAAAGGAACCGCTGGTTTGCGCGAAACTTTCTGAAGGGCAAGAGACGAATCGGACCTCAGCGGCCCAAAGGGAGATCGGAAGAGCACACGTCTGAACTCCAGTCACGATCAGATCTCGT
>CALDSM010000824.1 GCA_937923585.1 uncultured bacterium | reverse complement strand
ACATTCAGAAAACATGCATCCAACATCCTGGCGCCCGGCGTGCTGGCGTTTGCCGATCTCGCCTGTCTTGCCGCCGTCTATGCAGCAGTCGTGTCCCAGACACTGCCGGGGCCGTTTGTGTCGGCTGCAGCCGCGCATTCCCCCCATTTCTTCATTTTTGCGGGCTGCTGGCTGGCAGCCACTGTTGACAGGAGGTGTGGACGGGGATGCAGCCTGGCGGATATGGCCAATCAATTCCGCGTCTTACTGAATGTCGCGGTTCACGCTGCCGCATACAGCATTGTGCTCATGATGCTGTGTGACAGGGGCGGTGTGCAGCCCCGGTTCCTGGCCGCGTTTTGCGGGGCGGGAATGGTCGCCGTGACGGTCCCGCGTTTGACACTGCTGGCCGCGATAACGGCCCTGCACAGGGCGGGATGCCTGCGGCGCAGCGTGCTGATTGTGGGGGCAAATGACCGGACAAGGCAGCTCGCGGAACAACTGCGGTGCGGTCACAAACACACGGTGGTCGGGGTGCTTGACGACGACAGGGAACGCGTTGCGACCTTTTGCGGTCATGGCATGCCCTATTTGGGGGGCTGTTCGGCTCTCCAGACGGTGCTGCGGGAGAGGCCCGTGGACGACCTTTTCATAGGCCTGACCGTGCGGTCACATTTTGAGGCCATCCGCCAGGGCGCCCAGACAGCGGAACGGCAGGGTGTTGCCGTACACATGCTGGCCGACCTTTTCCCCTCGCGTCGCGCGCGGCCGTTGCCGATGCGGGTAAGCGACATTCCCGTCCTCGCCCTGTCGCCGATCCCCGAAAACCGGCTTGCGGCGACGGGAAAACGTGCCATTGACTTCATCGGCGCTACCGCGCTTCTGGTCGTGCTGTCGCCCCTGTTCGTCCTGGTCGCCGTGATCATCAAAATGGACTCCCAGGGGCCCGTCTTCTTCTTCCAGGAGCGGGCAGGCTGCAATCAACGACGGTTTAGGATGGTGAAGTTCCGCACCATGGTGGCCAATGCCGAGGAGCTTCGCGAGGAACTGGAGGAACAAAACGAGGTGGATGGTCCCGCGTTCAAACTGAGCAATGATCCCAGAATAACGCGCGTTGGCGCGTTCATGCGCAAGCACAGCATTGATGAACTGCCTCAACTCATCAACGTGTGGAAGGGCGAAATGAGCCTTGTCGGCCCCCGCCCGGCGGTGGCTGCGGATGCTGAAAAATACACACTTGACCAACGGCGCCGTCTTAGTGTCAAACAGGGAATGACGGGACTGTGGCAGGTGAGCGGACGACACGGACTGTCCTTTGAAGAATGGCTGCGTCTTGACCTCGACTACATTGATTCATGGAGCCTCTCAAAAGACTTCGTCATTCTTTTGAAAACGTTTCGCGAAGTTGTGCAGGGTAAACACGCCGCGTAACAGCAACTTACCCCGGGGAGGGCCGCGCCGGGCAATCCCCCCTTTCCGCGAAGGCAACCGGCCATGGTGTGGGTGGGGTTTTCTTTTGCCTCGGCTCGATGTTGGACACACGGGGAATCTCTACTCTTGGCGCGTTGTTTCTACAGACAAAAGACGAAGAAAATGAAAATAGTGAAAGATCATTGACGTTCTTGGACGGTTTGTGTTGGCGAAAGGGATAGTTGCGAAGACTAATCATGTTTGGGCGATGTGTTGGCCAAGTTGAAGCGTTGGCTCATTTTGCGGGGAAATGCCCGGCGCAGGCGCGCAGAAATGGTACTGTTCAAAAGACAGGGATTCTGATAGACTATGATCTTGGCAATACATATGAATACCTTCCAATGCGGTTTGGTGACGATGTTCTTGCCGTGAAGTGCGTAACGGAATGATGCAGTGATGTGTTGCGGGGCTAATTTCCACTGCATCAATTATGAGGTGTGCGGGCAAGTTCGGCTGGTATGACTGGATAAGGGTTGCGAGTCATGAACTCGTGCGACTTGTCATTTCGGGGCGTCTGCAGAGAGACTGGTTCCATGCGAGAACGGGACCGGCAGGGGGAGGGCTGTACGAACCTGCCTGAGACCAACGCCTCAGACAAACCCGCAAACCACTTCCTTCTGCCGGACATGCCCATCCTGGTGGTGGACGACGATATGGGCACCTTTGAGAGCACCACGCATACGCTCATATCTGCCG
>CALDSM010000823.1 GCA_937923585.1 uncultured bacterium | reverse complement strand
ATTGCGGGAGTCGCCGCAGCGTCGCGCACCGCGCTGAACATCAGCGACGCGGCGAATGACCCGCGTCTCTTCCGCGAGGCCGACTCGGCCAGTCAGTTTCAGACCCGCAACCTGCTGGCGGTGCCCATGATTGAGCGCGGCCGGCTCATCGGCGTGCTCGAGGTGCTCAACAAGGTCGGCGCGGACACCTTTTCCCCGCTGGACGTGCATGTGATGGAGATGTTCTCCGGCATCGCGGCGGCGGCCGTGGCCAACGCGCGCCTGATTGAGCAGGAGATCAAGAACGAGCGCCTGACCGCCATCGGCCAGGCAATCGCCGGGCTCACGCACCACATCAAGAACATCATCACCGGCCTCAACAGCAGCACGGAACTCATAGACCTCTCCATGGAGCGCGGCAACCGCGAGATTATGGACCGAACCTGGCCCGTGCTTAAGCGCAGCGTCCAACGGATCTCCAATTTTGTGCAGGACCTGCTCGCGTTCTCCAAGCCGCGCACGCCGATTCGCCAGAAATGCGATCTGAACGCGCTGGTCGGCGAGGCGTGCGACTCCGTTCGCGTTCTGTTCAACACCAAGCAGATTGAAATATCCGTTGATCTGTCCGGGGTTGACGGGAGGGTCTGGGTGGAGGCGGACGGCATTTACAGGTGCCTCCTCAATCTGTTGAACAACGCCGCCGATGCTTTGCCTGAAGGGGGCGGGCAGGTGTGGGTGCGGGCGTGGAGCACGCCTCCGGACACGCTTGAGATGGAGGTCCGCGACAACGGGCCGGGGGTGCCCCCCGAATTCCGGGAGAACATATGGGATCCCTTCTTCTCGACCAAGGGGGCGCGGGGCACGGGGCTGGGCCTGGCCACCACGGCGAAGGTGATTCAGGAGCACGGAGGAACGATTGCCCTGGCGCGTTCCGGTCCCGGGGCGTGTTTTCACATGGTGCTGCCGGGTGCAAGCCGCCCCGCGGACGTTGCGTAAAAGGTCATTGGGAGAAAAAAGAACGTGAAGATTAAGAAACTGCTTGCGGACCCTGATTTCATCGGCTGGATGATATGGATGGCTTTTACCCTTGCGCTTGCACCCCTCTTCATCTGGCTGATGTACACCTACACGTACGACACGGCGACGTCCGTTGTCCGCTGGATCGTGGGCATTTTTGCCGCAGCGGTGGTTGCAGGCCTGCTTTCGATGGGCATCAACGAGCTGTGGTTCCGGATGCGCCGGTTACGCGGCGCGTCCAAGCGCAAGAACAACAAGAAATCGGCCAAGGGCCGGGCCCGCTAGCAGGGTCCGGGACGGAGCATCCATGGCGGACATTTGGGACACCGCGGAGAACGTCGAGCAGAACCCCGACGATCATGCCCAGCGCTGGCGGCTTGCGAAACAGCTTTACAGCGCCTGGGAGTATGACCAGGCGCTCGGGCACCTTCTGACGCTCAAGCAGCAGTGGGAGCCGAAACTCAACGTGCGCCGCTATCTCGCGGCATGCCTGTTCCGGCTGGGCCGGCATGAGGAGGCGGTGGCGGAACTGCGGGAGGCCATCGCGCTGTGGCCCGACGAGATCGGTTTGCAGGAGCAGTTGACACGCGTGCTGGAAAGCATGGGCGCACACGCCCGGGCCGTGGAGGTGTGGCAGGAGATTGCGCGGAAGAAACCCGACCATCCGCTTGCCGCCAAGGCCATCACCAAACTCCGGCGGCGCGAGGCGGCCGGCGCCCAGCCCGCCGTGGCAGGTGTCCGCGCGGCGCGTGAAATGGCCGGGCTGGACACTCCCCAGAGAGATTCAAGGGGGCCCATTGACGAGGACGACGGGTACTTCTCAAGCCAGAGTCCGGAAAAGGGCGGGGATATTGCGAGGGAAACCCTCGCCTGTCCGAAATGCGGCGCGGCCAATGTGGGAACAGTCACGCGGTGCTGGCAGTGCGGGGGGCGCATCGCGGACGATCCCTTTTCCGAGTTTGACCGCACGGAGGAGCCGGAAACCGGGATGGCATTCAGCCCCGAGACGATCAGCATGGCGGCCATTGCCGCGGTAGTGGCGCTGTTGCTGGTGGGGCTCTATCTGTCGCTTTCGATGCTGGGAGCGGCGGGTCCGGCCGGGGAGGGTGTCGCCGTGCGCAGCGTCTGGGAACTGTATCAGCACCAGATTGGATACAGCCGGGCGCTGACCGGACTGGTGGCGGTCGTGTTCTGGCCGCTTGCATTCTGGCTGGGCGTGCTGCTGGTGCGCCCCCCGAAGCCCGTGCCGGGGATGCTGACCGTGCTTGCGGGGCTTCTCATGGGCTCGCTGGCCTATGCCATGTCGTTCCTGCCGCCGCCGCTTACCCTGCTCGCGGTGTTTCTGCCCATGGTCCTTTCGCTGATGCTGGTGCTGTCCTCCTTCGGCATGCCGGTGGGCAGGGCTGTGGGGGCCTGGGCGATCCAGTTCGGCATGGTGCTGGCGGCCTGCACGGCAACCTTTGTTGCGAGCGAGTCGTTTCTGCTGAAAGAGCCGTTAAACCCGTTGCGCGAGGCCGCGGCGGTGGCCCGTTTCATGGGCGTTTCCGGCGGGGGGGCGATGCCGGGCAGCTATCGGTTTCCGCAGGACA
>CALDSM010000822.1 GCA_937923585.1 uncultured bacterium | reverse complement strand
CGGAAATGCACCCACGACAGATGAACCGCAGGCACTGTGAAATATCCGGGTTAGCCGCGCACCCAGGGTAGACGTCCGGCTGCGCTTCGCTCCGCCTCCCGCCAACCCTGGGCTGTGCTGCACATCCCCGTTGGGGAAAAGACAGCGCTCGGGGTTTTGGCCGGGCAGGTTCCGTTTCATCCTTGCTTCGCTCCGCCTCCGGTTGTGGCGTGGTTTCCAGACCGCGCCACAACAGGGCTGATTACCCGGAGAAGAGGAGACCTTCGGTCGCAAGAGTGGCATGGTCAGGAGACCATGCCACAACAGGGGGTCTATGCGCGGGCATACACCCCCCGGCCCTTCGGGCCACCCCCCTCCAGGGGGGACCAAGAACGTCCGCGACTTCAAGGAATTTACGGGGCAGGCAAAGATGCCCCGTCTGTCCAGTCAATCTGCGGACCGTTCAACCCTTGTTCCGCGCAAGGAATCCGCCGATGGACAGATAGTCCAGTCCCGCGTTCACGAATGCCGCCACGCCCTCGTCGGGCGTGCGCACGATGGGTTCCTCGTGGATGTTGAAACTGGTGTTCAGCACCACGCTGTCTCCGGCCCGGCGCTTGTACCCGGTGAGGATGCGGTGGAAGGTCGGGTTGTTCCCCTGCTCCACCAACTGCGTGCGCGCCGTTCCGTCGGTGTGGACCACCGCCGGGTGCTCGCGGTGCATCTTTTCCCTGCAGTCGAAACAGACCGTCATGAACTGTGCCGCGTGGCGGCCCGCCTCGATGTTCGTCATGTATTCGTCCGCGTCCTCATCCAGCATTGCGGGCGCAAAGGGCATGAAATCGCTGCGTTTCAGCAGGCCGTTGAGCCGGTCCACCACCTGGCGGTCCGTGGTCCGGACCAGGATGGACCGGTTGCCCAGGGCGCGCGGCCCCCATTCCATGCGTCCCTGGAAGCGGCCCACGATCTTCCCGTCGGCCAGCAATTCCGCCACCTTGTCCTCGGGATCGGGGCAGGCCTCGTAGGGCACGCCGGCGCTTTTCAGCACCCGCTCGATCTCCGCATCGCTGTACGATTCCCCCCAGAACACGTCCTTCAGCCGCTCCGGCGGGTTCAGATGCTCCGCACAGATCGCCCCGTGGCCGAGCCCGCCGTCGCCCATGTTGGGGCACACGAACAGCGCGTCCACCTCCTCCATCTCGTGCAGCCGCTGGTTCAGCTTCACGTTTGCGAACACCCCGCCGGACACCGCCAGCCGCCGCATTCCGGTCTTTTGCAGCCAGTGGCGGGCGATCTCCACGGTGTGCTTTTCGAGCAGGTACTGTCCCCACGCCGACAGGTCCTCGCGCGAGTACTTTGCGTAGTGCTGCCGGGCCCAACGGATTCCCCGCTGGCCAAAGGCCGGACCGGTAAACACCAGCCGGCCGTCCACCATGGTGAAGGGGTCCGGCTCCGTCACCCGCGCGGGATCGCCGTTCGCCGCGAGCCCCGTCAGTTTCCCCTCGTCCCGGCACGAAAGAAAGCCCAGCACCTCCGTCAGCACCTGAAAGAAGAGGCCAAAGGAATCCCGCGAGGAGGCGGTCCACAGACGCTCCATGCCCCCCCAGGGCGTTATGCCGCTGTCTTCGGGATGCCGCGCCAACCGCTCGGCCCTGCGCACCTTGGAAAGGGGGCCGCAGGTGCTCACGGTGAGGGACAGGCCGTCGCCCATGCCGTCCGACGTGATGACCAGCGCCTCCTCAAACCCCGACAAATGCCAAGCGCCCGCCGCATGGCCGTAGTGATGGTCCACAAAGCGGAACGGCTTGCCCCGCAGCTCCTTGGGGAACATCCGGCGCGACACGGTGCCCAGCAGCGGCTTCACGGCGGAACGCATGAGCGACCGCTCGGACGTGTGCGAGACGGGCGTGTAGAAAGTCACATCGTCCCACAACCCCCGGAAAAAGGACTCCCTGTGGCTTCGGCGCGCGTTGAACAGCCAGTTGTGAACCCCCGGCACCATGCGCACCGGCAGCGGCGGCGTCATGAAACCCGACACGCACACCCGGTCAATGTCCCGGGGGCTGATTCCGGTGGTGGCGAAGAGCGAGGCGAGTGCCTGGTACGGAAACCCGCCCTCGTTCTTGGCCCGCGTGTACCGCTCCTCGTTCGACGCAAAGAGCACCCTGGGGCCGTCGCACAGCGCCACGCCCGAGTCGAAAAGGTCTTCATTGATTCCAAGTACTATCACGGCAATTCTCTATGGTAGTGAGTCATGCTGACTGCTTCTTATTTTGACGCGCGAATGCCGCGAAAAGCAGGGACAGACACGCCTTTCAAACTGCCGAAAGGCGAGTCAG
>CALDSM010000821.1 GCA_937923585.1 uncultured bacterium | reverse complement strand
GACGGCATACGAGATCTGATCGTGACTGGGTTCAGACGTGTGCTCTTCCGATCTAGGACTGACCTGAGCAGTTACAGCAATGACAACGCCAAGCGCGACCCCTCCGCTTTGCTTGTGTTTGGCCGGGATGTTTCCACCGGCGGCCTGGCCTTGGAGACCTCATTCTTGGACGGTGTGGACGGGGCAGGCGGTCTAATGGGTGCCAGCACAGTCGCCTGTTCGCCGGACGGTTCGTCCGTGTATGTCTGCGCGCAGGGCGACGATGCCATTGTCCACTTCAATACGGATGCCAAGTCGGCCGGCGCCATCGCGCTCTCCGACCAACTGCGCGCGGGTGTCGGCGGCGCCTTGGGACTTTCCGGGAAGCTGGCCATTGCCATATCGCCCGAAGGCAGACAAATGTACGCGGTGGGTCCGGACGACAGCGCCCTGGTGGTTTTCAAGCGTGATGCCGGGGACGGGTCACTGGCCTGGCGGCAGACCATTTACGATGATGACGGTGCGGATGCATTGCGTACCCCCCGACATGTTGCGGTTTCCCCTGACGGGGCGCACGTCTATGTGTCCAGCACCTATGAGGGCGTCTCCGTTTTCGAACGTGATTTCAGAACGGACTGCCTTCGCTTCATCCAGGCATGTCCCCTGACCTTCCTTCATGGCTCGTCGGATATTTTCGCCTACTTCCTTGTTCCGTCCCCGGACGGCAAGGCTGTTTATCTGACGGTGACCAGAGAGCGGGAAGGCGTATCCGGGGGAGAGGGCTACAATGAGCTGCACGTGTTCGCGCGTGACCCCGTAACCGGTCTGCTGACCTTTGTGGAGAGTTGGTCGGACGATGACCGTCAGGAGTTGTCGGGGGTGAGGCAGGTCGCAGTCAGCGGCGACTCAAGACACGTCTATGCGGCGTGTTCTTCAGGAGGCACCATTGATTCGGGCCATGACGGGAGCATGGTCCAATTTGAACGGGATGAGGACACCGGCAGCCTGACGTATAGGACCGCGTACGTTCAGAGTCTGCACTTTACGGGCATGCTGCGCATTTCGCCCGACAATCGTCATCTCGTGGCAGAGTCCTCCACGGGCGAACTGATTGTGTACGATCGCGATGCCGTCTCAGGCGTATTGTCATGGAACCAGGCCTACAGCGGGACCGGAACCGGACTGGGAAATTGCGCTGACGCCTGCTTTTCCCCTGATGGGTCGAAAGTCGTCTATGCAATGGCCGACTCCTTTCCCAATCTTGGTTTCCTGGGGTGGCTGAAGCGCTTTTCTGCAAGCGGTACTCTGGAGTATGTTTCGCGCATATTCCCCCAACTGCCGGACACCCCCACACCTTCAAATCCGACGGCGGTGTTGTTTTCACCGATAGAATTCCATCTCTATGCCGCCGCCGCCAATGCCGCCTTGGGCAACCAGTACCCGATGTCCGCCATTTATGCCCCGGCCGGCGCGCCGGAAACCGGACAGTCGGCGAAGTTCATGGCATCATCGGTGCTGTATCCCTGCGGGCTGAACACGGAAGTCCATCCGTGGTACGAAGGTGAGCCGGAAGGCGAGGGAGAGCCGTCCGCGTGCGTCTGCGTGGATGTCCGCGGGAAGAATTACCCGGATGCGGAGGCGGCGATCCGTGCCGCGGGCCATTATGTGTCGGCTTCGTACGGAAGCGGTCCGGTGGTCGTGGACCAGTATCCGGGCTGCGGGACTGAGGGTGAGACGGGTGAATGCGGCCTGTATTACGCGCTGTATTTCGGGGATGAAATCGCCGATGTCAGCACTGTCCAGCCGCCCGACACGGGCAAAATTGTTCCCAACGTGGTGGGTATGAACCAGGCTGCCGCGGCCGCCGCCATTACGGATGCGGAACTGGTGGCGGGCACGGTGACCGAGCAGTATCACACGTCGGCGCCCATGGGGCAGGTCATCAGCCAGGAACCTGCGGCGGGGACAGAGGTGTCTTCGGGCAGTGCTGTGGCGCTGGTCGTGTCGAAGGGGCCGCAGCCGGTGACGGTGCCCAATGTCCTGGGCCAGACGCAGTCTGCGGCGGACACCGCGCTTGCAGGCGCGAGTCTTGTCACGGGTGGAGTGACGCAGCAATGCAGCAACACGGTGGGCGCGGGTCTGGTCATCAGCCAGAATCCGGTTGCGGGCGGGCAGGTGTCGCCCGGCAGCGCCGTGACACTGGTGCTGTCGTCGGGTCCGTGCAGCGTGACAGTGCCGAATGTGTTGGGCCAGACGCAGACCGCTGCGGGCACCGCGCTTGCGGGCGCGAACCTGACGATGGGAACGGTGACGCAGCAGTGCAGCAACACGGAAGGCGCGGGCCTGGTGATCAGCCAGAGTCCTGCTGCGGGCGCGCAGGCGGCATTCGGCAGCGCGGTGGCGCTCGTGGTGTCGTCGGGTCCGTGCAGCGTGACAGTGCCGAATGTTGTGGGCCAGACGCAGTCTGCTGCGGGCACCGCGCTTGCGGGCGCGAACCTGACGACGGGAACGGTGACGCAGCAGTGCAGCAGCACGGTCAGGGCGGGTCTGGTGATCAGCCAGAGTCCGATTGCGGGTGCGCAGGCGGCATTCGGCAGCGCGGTGGTGCTCGTGGTGTCGTCGGGTCCGTGCAATGTGACGGTGCCGAACGTGGTGGGCCAGACGCAGACTGCGGCGGGAACCGCGCTCACCAGCGTGAATCTGACGACGGGCACGGTGACGCGGCAGTGTAGCAACACGGTTGCGTCGGGTGTGGTGATTAGCCAGAATCCCGCTGCGGGCGCGCAGGCATCGTCCGGCAGTGCCGTGGCGCTGGTGGTGTCAACAGGCATATGCACCGTGACGGTTCCCAATGTGGTGGGCCAGACGTGGACGGCCGCAACGTCTGCCATCGTGGGCGCGGGCCTTGTGATGGGCCCGCTGGCCGAGGGATTCAGCGACACGGTGCCTGCGGGCAGTGTTATGGCCCAGATACCGGAAGGCGGGACGCAGGCGGCGCCGGGGTCGGCAGTCAATCTTGTCGTCAGCCAGGGGCGGGGATGCATCATGCCGGACGTTCTCGGCATGACCCAGGCAGCAGCCGAGTCGGCCATCCGAAATGTGGAACTGCTGGTTGGACTGGTGGTAAGCGATTTCAGCGACACCGTACCGGCTGGTCAAGTGCTTTCCCAGAGTCCCTCCGGAGACACGGAAGTTGCCTGCGGCATCGCGGTGAGCTTCGTGATGAGCGTTGGGCCCAAGGCAATCGTGCCTGATGTCATGGCGATGTCCCTGGCCGATGCGGAGGCGGCCGTTGCGGCGGCGGGTCTGGTGGCCCAAGCCACTGAGGAGGCCAGCGATATGGTGCCTGCCGGACAGTTGGTGCGCCAGGAACCGGTGGGCGGCACAGCCGTCGCGCTGGGCTCAGCGGTGCGTCTGGTTGTGTCCACTGGGCCGGAAAACGGCGGTTGCGGTTGTGTCGGCTGCAAGGCGGGCAAGGGCAGGTTTACCTCGGACGGCTTGGGCGAAATGCTTGGCAAGTTCTTCCTGTTAGGCCTGGGTGTCATGGCATTGAAAAGCATGTCTGGAACCCGAGAGTAGGGTATGACAGCGGGCCCGACCGGTGACCAAGTGGCTATTGCGTCGGTGATTCATTCGCCCATGCGTGGAAATTCCGCTTGATGATTCCAAACTTTTCGGCGTCGGAGTCCGGATGCTGATGGCAATAAATCATCACGCCGTCCGCCACGCGGTGACCGGCCTGCATGGCCTCATCCACGTATTCGGGCGTGGTTGCGCCCAGCCTGCTGTGCGCTGTGGCGTAAATGTCGAGGATGATGGGGAAGTTCTCGCCGCAGACCGCCTTTAGTTTACGGAGTTCCTGTTCGGTCAGGCTGGGGTCCTTCAGGTTCGCGCCTTCAGATTCGTGACGGTAGGGAAAGAGGATGCCATCGAGCAGGGGCACGTAGTCCGCCGCGAACTTCGGCGTAATGGTCGGAAAGTAGCAGCACGGCACGAACGCGAGCTTTGGGTTGATCGCGCGCGCGCCGTCGAGCATCTCCCGGACAAAGGCCGGGGTGTACGGGTCTTTCAGGTTGTGCGTGAAGTCGTCAATGCTCCACGCCACGAGGTTGGGATGCTGAAGCGCCAGTTTGGCAAACTCCTGCGCCCATTTCTTGTAGTCGAGACGGAACGGCTCGGGGTAGGTGGTGCCCTGTTTTGGGGCGGATTCGGACGGCGGCACGATGGATGCCCATACGCGGATGCCTTTGGTCTTAGCCTTGGGGAGGAAGAGGATGAGGTCGTCCCAGTCCGTTTCCCGGGCATGGATGCAGAAACTGTAGGTGTTCGCCTTCAACTCGACCAATTCGGCAACGAGTCTGTCGGCGTCCACCCGGTTGTCCGCCTTGCGCGGTGCGCGGCAATAGGTTGCGCGCGTGCCCGCGAGTGCCTGCGCACGGAGTGCGGCGGCGTTGGGGGCGGGCCGGAGCGTTGCACAACCGGTGACCAGTTGGGCAAGCACCATGGCAGCGAGTGCGGGAAGGACAAGACGTGTGGTCATTTGAGGGGCTCCAAAAATGGTGTTGGCGTTTCAGACTATATAGGCTAACCGGCAGGCAGCAGCCGCACAAAATGCCGGGCGCGCATTCCGGAAGCAAGTTCTGTTGCCTCCACCGTCCAGACACCGGTAACGTCATTTGCTGCGAAGGCCAACGGAATGTCCAGTTTTCCATCCTTCGCCCCGTAGAATCCGCTGAATTCTGAAAGGCGTCCGTCGGGATCAAGAATACGGACTTCAAGCGGAACAACCGCACTGACGGCATTGCCGGTGTTGTCGGTGACGGCAACCTGCACCGGCAATTCCTCCGAGCATTTCGCCGCGTCCGGAGCTTGAATAGACACGCGTTCGATGGGGTTGTCCGTGACTAGCCAGAGCCGTCCGCCGCCCGGCTCCAGTTCAACCGGAAAACGCAGGGTGTTTCCATCCTTCGTCACGGGAACTTCCCGGTGTGCCAGCAGGTCGTAGACGCTGCCGCTTGGTCTTTGAACCGTGAAATCGGCCCTGGCGGGGAGTCCCTGTTCCATGACCAATTGGTGACGGCCAACATAATTCCCGAATTCCCGCTGGTCGTTGATGGCAAATATGTAGTCGGAGTTGCCGTAACGGCGTCTGTAGGGCAGCACGTCCGCGACGGACGAATCTGCATAGGGCTGGCAGCGCCCGCCCAGCTGTTTGGACAAGTCGGCGGCAAGGCCCAGCAGCGCGTTCTTGTCAACGTCCGCCTTCTTGGTGCGATCATAGCGTTTGAGCAGGATGTCCGGTGCAATCGCGGGGCACAGCCGCTCGTCGCCGACAATGATTCCACCCGCCTCCTTGAAGCCGTTTATCTTGTTCACGATGGACTGGGGAAGCACGTCGCAATCGGTGAGGACCAGAACCTTGTATCCTTCCAGTCCTGATTTCAGGATGGTTTCTTCATAGACAATTTCGGGTTGAAGATGGGCGTACAACAGGACGTGATAGGCGTCTCCCGCCCAGGAACCGCCCCATCCATAGGTGCCGCGTCCGGCAAACATGTCGGAGGTGAAGCTTTCGAGAAAGGCGACTTCCGAGCGGACGGCGGGCACCTGAAGGAGGGTTGGACCGAGCGGTTGGACCACATGCGTGGTCAAATCCTGAAGGGCGTTTCGCGTTTCGGGGTGGGTGTAGCGGTAGACGGAAGGTCCGTCGGTGGGCACGAGCGACTGCCAGCCGTGATACATGATGCCCTTGATGGGACGGGCGATCTTGGTCCAGAACGCCTCCCGGAGATGCATGGGCGCGATGGTGATGTAGTCCGCGCCCGGATCATAGTCTTCCCAGGGCGACTTGGCGCCGGACGCGGCTGGGGCATCCTCCGGCGGGGCGGTCTGTGAGCGATACCAGATGATTTGCGTCATCTTCATCACGTCCTGCCCTTCCGGACCGCCTTTCGCCATGGCGAAGAGTTCGTCCGTGGCCAGGCCGATGCGTATGGGGTCGGGGTAGCTGTAGGTCCAGTGGGAGAGGAAGTCCACAGTGCCGCCGCTGCCCCACAGCGCGGGCACGCGCACTGCAGGGTCGAAAAAGGTCCAAAGATTCTTTCGTCCCGTGGACTTCAACCCCTGATTCACCGCGGAATGAAGGCCGTTCCACCCGTCCCCTTCCCGCCAGAACCAACGATAGAATTGGAGCGGTTCGTAATCGTCCGGCACGACTCGGTTTTCCGGGAAGCCCTGGAGCTTTGCGTGCGAAAGCCCGTTCTTGGTTCCTGTATTCTCCGGAAAGGACTTGCCCGTTGCCGCCTGGTATAGCGCCCCGTCGCGTTCGTGAAAACAGAGCTGCGTTCCATCGCGGACCTCGGTGTGAATCAACGCGGCAGTGAACGCGGGGAATTCTCCGTAGGTTTGCGCGACGGAGGCGCCCACATTATGGGCAAAGGCCTGCACCTCGGGGAAATTGCCGCAGACATTGGGTCTTTCATAAGGTTGGGCCTCCGGCCCGGTGCGCAGGAATTCCTTCTTGCCCTCCGCCCATGCGCCGGGACTGATGCTGATCACGACGCCGAGGTCGTTAGCAAAGGCCTGGTCCAGCATTTTGCGGCTTCGGACAAGCGTGCCATCGTCCACTGCCTGCACCGGGGCGCCTGCATTCCAGATCCTGTCGAAATCGCACTGCAGCCCGAGGCAATGGGTGAAGCCAAGTTCCTTAAGGGTCCGCATGTTGTCAAGCACCGCCTCAATTCCCCCAATGCCCCACATCACCACGGGCATTCTGAACGGCGGTCTCCGAGCGACCAGCTCCACCTTGAAGCTTTCCCTGTTGCTGTAGGTTTGGTCACCGTCTTGAAACTGGTAGGAGACAGTGACCGGGTAGCTGTCCGGGCGCAGGCGGGTGTCGAATGCGTATTCGAGCACCTGCGACGCGCCCGGGGCGATTTCCGCCACCGGACAGATTCTGTCAGGCACACCCGGAACGCCAATCGCCGCCTCAATGCCGGAAATTGGCGTGCGGCGGTTGTTGGTCATCCGGAATTTCAGCAGTGGGGCGGGTTCCATGCGTTCATACGCGGACCGAAGGTGCTCCTGCGTGACCGTCACCGGTCGAAATTCGCGGGCACCCTCGGTGATGCGGACTTCGTCCATCAGTCCGGGAAAACCGCCGTAGTAACTTCCGACGCGGTCACCGAGGGACAGGGAGTGGGTTCCCGGACAGATGCTGCCCCGTGCGGCCCTGGTCGCGCCGCCCAGGGAACGCCCGTCCTGGAAGAAGGTCACCGTTCCGGCACCGTCGTAGGTTATGGCGATGTGGGACCATTTCCCTGTT
>CALDSM010000820.1 GCA_937923585.1 uncultured bacterium | reverse complement strand
ACGAGATCTGATCGTGACTGGAGTTCAGACGTGTGCTCTTCCGATCTGGTCGCGGGCGGTCTCGACAATCTTGTTGACGGAGGAGCCGGCCTCGGGCGCGCAGGCAAATTGAGCGTCCACACCGCGGCGCCGCAGGGCAAGGCACAGGTTAAGCGCAGGTTCGGCCGGTCCGGTCCATTTGCAGTTGCTGAAAAGGTGCAGCACCCTCAAGGAAAAAGCAGGGACTGACACAAGCGGAGACATGTCTGTACCTGCTTTTTCCGGGCCAGACACAAGCGGAGCGCCCGAAGAAAAAATGGGGACAGACCCGTCTTCGCTCGCTATGCTCGCTTCGCTTGGGTCAGTCCCCATTTTTTCGGTCAGTCCCCATTTTTCAGTTCACCGGGGCGTCTTCGACCCGGACGGACACGATCTGGGACACGCCGAGTTCCTGCTGCGTCACGCCAAAGAGCGCGCCGGCCTTGGCCATGGTGGTCTTATTGTGCGTGATCATGATGAACTGGCTCTGCGCGGTGAACTCCTCGATGAGTTCGAGGAAGCGGTCCACGTTGGCGTCGTCCAGCGGCGCGTCCACCTCGTCCAGCACGCAGAAGGGGCTGGGTTTGGCGGCGAAGATGCTGACGAGCATGGCGATGGCGGTCATGGCCTGCTCGCCGCCGGACAGCAGCGAGATGGACTGGGGCTTCTTGCCGGGGGGCCGCGCTTCGATCTCGATGCCGGACTCCAGCGGATCGTTTTCGTCGAGCAGGTAGATGCGGGCCTGGCCGCCGGTGAAGAGGCGCCGGAAATAATTCTTGAAGTTCTCGCTGATTTCCTGGAAGGTGTCGAGGAACATCTGCGTGATCGTCGCGTCAATGCGCTTCACCACGTCGAGCAGCGTGGCGCGGGCCCGGTTCAGGTCCTCGGCCTGCGTCTTGAGGAATTCCTCGCGCTTTTCAAGCGTGTCGTACTCCTCAATTGCGGCAAGGTTCACGTTGCCCAGGCGCTCGATGGACTTGCGGTGCTCCTGGATGACGCCCTCGCGCTCCTTCTCGTCGTACTCGTCCGAGCCCACCTGCTCCTCGCTCAGCGATGCGAGCCCCAGCCCGTACTCGGTGGCAATCCGCTCCTGGAAGAAGCCGATGCGGTCCTCCTTCTGGGAGCAGTCGAGTTCGAGCCGGTGCACTTCCTTCTGTGCGCTGTTTCCCTTCTCGCGAAGGTCCCGAAGGCTCTTGGTAAGCGCGTCCACGCGGTCCACCAGCGACTTGTGGGTCCGCTGGAATTCGAGCACGCACTCGTGCGCCTCCTCGCGGGACACGGAGAGATCCTTCGCGCCGGCAAGCAGCGCGGCAATCTGCTGTTCCAGTTCGGTCTCGCGCACCTTCATCTGCTGCGCCAGGCCGACGCGGCGCGTGGCCTCTTCGAGCGCCTGTTCGCGCTCGCGCTGCTCGCGGATGCGGTTGCGCTCCGCCTCCTCCAGGTTCTGGGCGAGTTCGGCCAGGCGCACGCGCAGGTCCGCCAGACCCCGGGCGCGCGATTCCAGCGCGCCGCGGGCCGACGCCACGACCTCCTGCGCCTCCGTAGTCATCCGCTGAAGCGTGGCATCGTCCACGGACGCAGCCCCAAACCGGGCTTCGGCGTCGGCGCGCCGCGTTTCAAACTCGGCCCGCCGCGCGGCCAGCTCGTCGCGCTGCCGCCCGATTTGCTCGCCCGTATGGCCGAGCGCCTCCAGTTCGGCGCTCTGGCGCGCCAGGGAAAGCCCCAATTCATTGACGGTGCGGCGCAGGCCGCCCTCCTGCTCCTCCATCGCGCGGATGGAGGCGGCCAACTGCTGGATGGTCTCGCCAATCCGCGCCGCCTCAGCGGTGACTTTTCCGATTTTTCCCGTCGTTTCGCCGAACTGCTTCTCCAAATCCTCAATCTCAGCGCTGCGGCCGAGCAGGCCGTGTACCTCGCGCTGCGTGCGGCCGCCGGTCACCGAGCCCGCGGGCGAAACGACCTCGCCGTCGAGCGTGACCAGCCGCGGGTAGCGCTGCTCCGTGCGCGCGATGCGAATCGCGTCGTCTATGGTCTCCACGATGACCGTGTTGTACAGCAGATACTCGACGGCGGGCATGATCTTGCGGTCGCACTGCACGCGGTCAATGGCGCGGCCGATGACGCCCGGCTTGTTGCGCAGCACATCCTCGTCGCCGCCCTGGCTGGACCGGATCGTGTCGAGCGGCAGGAAGGTCACGCGGCCCGCGCGGTGCTCCTTGAGGAAGGCGATGGCGGCCTTGGCCGCGTCGGCCTTCTCCACCACCACGTTGTTGACGTTGCCGCCCAGCGCGGCCTCGACGGCCGCCTCGAATTCCTTCTCCGTGGACAGCAGGTCGCCGATGGGGCCGATGATGCCGTCCATGCCCTGCATGCCGCGCTGGCGCGCCATCATCACGGCGCGCACGCCGGTGGCGAAACCCTCGTAACTGTCGCGCAGTTCCTTGAGGGAGGTGAGCCGCGACTCGGTGCTGCTCTTGCGCTCGCGCAGGTCCTGCCACTCGGTGTTGAGCGCGGCGGCCCGCTCGGAGAGTTTCTGCCGCTCCGCCTGCGACTTCGCGCGCCCTTCGGCGAGCGCGGACAGTTCCTTCTCTTTGGCCGCATGCCCGGCGCGGAGGGACGCGACTATCGCGCCAACCTCGGCGATGCGCGACTCCTGCGAGCCGCGGCGGTCCTCAATGGCAGCCATCTGCGCGTCCGCCTCGGCGATGTTCGCCGTGAGCGCCTCGATTTCCGCCTGGGCGCGCCCGCGCTGGTTGACGGCGTCTATGGCCTGCGCGCGCAGCTCTTCCAGCCGCCTGTCGGCGGCGGCGGCGGCGAGCGACGCCTCCCCGTGGGCGGTCTGGCAGGCCGCCAGTTCATCGCGCACCCGCGCCGCCTCCTCCTCCAGCGCCAGCGCCCGTTCCGACACCGCGCCGCCGTCCTGCGACAGCGACTCGGCGCGGCTGAGCAGGTTCTCCTGCTCGGCGATGGCCGCGGCGGCGCGCTCGCGGCAGAACTCGATTTCCTTGCGCAGCAGGGAGATCTGGTTCTCGATGCGCTCCATCTCGGTGTCAATCTCGTGCTCGCGCTCGCGCCGCGCCATCAGGTCGCGGTCCATTTCGATGCGCTGCACGCTCAGTTCTTCCAGTTCGGCCTCGCGCGTGGACGTGTCCGCCGAAAGTTTTTCGTAATGGTCCACCGCGGCGGCAAGCCGGTCCCGCAGGTCGGCCACCTGCCCGGTTAGTTCGTTGTATTGCAGCCACGCGTTGCGGATTTCCAGTTCCCGCAGCGCCTGGGTCAATTCGCGGTGGCGGATGGCCGCATTCACCTGGCGCTTGAGCGAGCGCCGCTGGCGCTCCACCTCGGCGATGATGTCGCCCAGGCGCAGCATGTTCTGCTCCGCCGATTCGAGCTTGCGCATCGCCATCGTCTTGCGCTTCTTGTACTTGATGATGCCCGCCGCCTCCTCGAACAGAAACCGGCGATCCTCCGGCCGGGAACTGATGACCATGTCAATCTTGCCCTGGCCGATCAGGGAGTAGGCGTTGGTCCCGATGCCCGTGTCCATGAACAGTTCGAGCACGTCGCGCAGGCGGCACGGTGCCTTGTTGATCATGTACTCGCTTTCGCCGCTGCGGTAGAGGCGGCGCGTCACCTGGACTTCGGAATAGTCTATGGGAAGCTGTGAGTCGGCGTTGTCAAAGGTCAGCGACACCTCCGCCATGCCCGTCGCCGGACGGCCGCCGCTGCCGTTGAAAATGATGTCCTGCATGTGGTCGCCGCGCAGCGCCTTGGCGCTTTGCTCGCCCAGCGCCCAGCGGAGCGCGTCAAGAATATTGCTCTTGCCGCAGCCGTTCGGCCCGACAATGGCGGTAATCCCCGGCTCCAGATTGATGGAAGTCCGGTCGGCAAAAGACTTGAATCCGTGCAACTCTATCTGTTTGAAGTACATGCGTTACAACATCCAAAGCGCCGCCCCGCGCAAAACCGCGTCCGGCGGCACTGATTTAACCCCGTACAACCGCGCGTCCGCCTGGTCCGGCCGACCGCCGCAGTCACTGCAAGAACGCAAAGCATACCCGCCAAAGGGGGTAAAACGCAACGCGACAGCGGGTCTGGATCTGCAATTTGAGGGCACTATTCTCCTGACACAGTCACAGAATCAGCATCACGTCGCCGTAGGAATAGAAGCGGAAACGCTCGCGCACCGCATACCGGTAGGCTTCGAGCGTGAATTCGGTGCCGGCAAAGGCGCAAACGAGGGCCAGCAGGCTGGATTTGGGCAGGTGAAAATTGGTTTGGAGGGCATCCACGCCCCGGAAGGTGTGGGGCGGACAAATATATTTGTCGGTCACGCCCGCGCCCGCGACAAACGCGCCTTCCTGAAACTGGGTTTCGAGCACGCGCGTACACGTGGTGCCGACGGCCACCACGCGCCCGCCCGCCGCCCGGGTGGCGTTGAGTTTCGCGGCGCTTTCCTCGGGAAAATGAAACTCCTCCGGGTCAACCCGATGGTCCTCCAGCACCTCCGTCGTGACCGGTTTGAAGGTGCCGTAGCCCACGTGCAGCGTCAGGAAGGCGCGGTCCACACCCTTGGCGTCCAGGGAGGCGAAAACCTCGTCGGTAAAATGGAGTCCCGCCGTGGGTGCCGCCACCGCGCCGGGCTGGCGCGCAAAGACGGTCTGGTAGCGGGTCAAATCCACCGATTCGGGACGGTCGCGGTGGATGTAGGGGGGCAGGGGAACCTCGCCCACCGATTCCAGCGCCTGGAGCACATCGGCCGGGTCAAAGCGGACGCGGCGGCGGCCTTCGGGCAGCACGTCGCCAACAACGGCGCTGACACCGCCCCCAAAACGCACCACCGTGCCCGGCTTCACCTTGGCCGAGGGCCGCACCAGCGTGATCCATTGGCCGGGCTGCTCCTCGCGCAGCAGAAACACCTCCACATGCCCGCCGGTGTCCTTGTGCCCGTGCAGGCGGGCGCGGATTACGCGCGTGTCATTCAGGGCCATGCAGTCGCTGCCGCGCAGATAACCGGCCACATTGCGGTACGCATCCTCGTGCATTTCACCGGTGGCGCGGTTCAGCACCAGCAGGCGGGACGCGTCGCGGCGTTCACTGGGATGCTGGGCAATGAGTTCCTGGGGAAGGTCGTAATTCAGGTCGGCGGTCTTCATTGGCCAAAAGGGTAACACATGCGACAAGTTTGGTGCTTTCTTTTTGACTGCGGTGGCCGTGCCGCCGCTTTCCTGGGCACGCGAATCTCCCGATTCGCCTTGGGCAGAAAAGCGAATCGGGAGATTCGCGCACCCAGGAAAGCGCCATTCGGGAACCAAAGCGGCGGCATGGCCACCGCAGTCAAAAAAGGCGTGTCAAAACCGGCTATCGCTTCCCCATCTCCCGCAGCGCGGACAGCAGCACGTCGGGCTTGTTGGTGATGATCGCGTCCGCGCCGCATTCGACGCAGCGGCGCATGGCCGCCGGCTCGTCCACGGTCCAAACGGCGCAGGTCTTTCCGTCCCTGTGGAAAGCGGCAATCCGCTCGGGAGTGAGGGAGTCGAAATTGATGTTGAACCCCGCGACGCCGACGGCGTTGCCGAAGGCCAGGAAGCGGGGCCAGCGCTCCGGGTCATCCTTGTCATCGCCGCCGAGAAACTCGGTGCGCATCTCGGGCGCCTCGGCCAGCGCAACGGCGCAGCACACCGGCGAGAAGGACTGAAGCACGACCTGGTGCTTCATGTGCAGCGCGCGGACCGCCCCGATGGTCTTCCGCACCAGTTCCAGCGTCGGTGTGCGCGAATCCTCAATCTGCTTCATGAGCGCGCGCAGTAGCGCATCGCGCGACCCCTGGTGTTTCGATACGGTCTCCATCATCCTGCCGGTCAGCACCTTGTCGGGCGCATCGCTCTTGATTTCGATGTACACCCCCACGCGGCCCCTGGCCAGGTCCAGCGCCTCCTCCAGCGTGGGAATGTGCTCCCCCGCGAAGTCTTTCGAAAACCACGTCCCGGCATCCACGGCCTTCACTTCGGCCAGCGACAGCGTGGAGACGTGTTTCTTGACCCCCGCGACCCGCTCCAGGCTGCCGTCGTGGATGACCGCCAACTGCCCGTCCTTCGTCAGGTGTACGTCCAGCTCGAACCAGTCGGCCTTTTGCTCCATGGCCTTCGAGAAGGCCGCCAGCGTGTTTTCCGGCGTGTACGCGCTTGCGCCCCGGTGCGCGATCACATCCACCATGTCCTGCGGGGCACCCGCGTGAAACGTGGTCGCACAGCCTGCCAGTAGCAGCAGGCCCAGGACGGACAAACCGGTCGCTATTCTCATTGCACATCCCTCTCTTTTCCGTCATTGCGATTGCGCGGGGGACCCAGTCCCGCCGGGCAGTCTCTTGATGTCACTGTTACGGCATCGTCACCGCTGTCCCAACGCCCGGAGCGTTGCCAGCACCACGTCGGGCTTGTTGGAAATGATCCGGTTGACGCCGCGTTCGACACAGCATTGCACGATGGCCGGGTCATCCACGGTCCAGACGGCGCAGGTCATGCCGGCCCGGTGGAAGTCCGCGACGCGCTCGGGGGTTGCGGTTTCGATGTTGACGTTAATCCCGGCCACGCCGACGGCGTTGGCAAAGACGACGGACCGGGGCCAGCGTTCCGGGTCGTCCTTCTCGACAAAGCTCAGAAACTCGGTGCGGACTTCGGGCGCCTCCGCCAGCGTCACGATGGTGCATACGGGCGAGAAGGACTGAAACACGACCCGGTCTTGCATGTCCCGGGCGCGGACCTGCGCGATGACCTTCCGGGTCAGTTCGAGCGGCGGTGTCTTCGACGCCTCAATCTCGTCCATCAGCGCCGCCAGCAGCGCGGGGCGCGACCCCCGGTGGCCGGAGACGATTTCGCCTATCCTGCGGTTCAGCACCTTGTCATGTTTGGGAACCTTCAGTTCGACGTACACACCGGCGCGGTCCCTCGCCAGCGCCAGCACCCCGTCGAACGCGGGGATGCGCTCACCCGCAAACTCCTTTGAGAACCGGGAGCCCACGTCCACCCGCCGTATCTCCTCCAGGGTCATTTCGGCCACATTCTTCTGGATGCCCGCCACGCGCTCCAGGTCGCCGTCGTGGATCACCACGACCTCCCCGTCTTTGGTCAACTGGACATCCAGTTCCAACCAGTCTGCGTTCAGTTCAACGGCCCTGGCAAAGGAGGCCAGCGTGTTCTCCGGCGCATACGCGCTTGCGCCCCGGTGGGCAATCACATCAATCATGTTCTTTGGGGGCTCCCGCGTGAAAAGTGGTAACCATAATCATATCAATACCCGTCATTGCGGCCGAAGCGAAGAAATCTCTTGTAACCATTACCCAAGGTCTGAGGGATGGCGACACGAGATTGCTTCGCTTTGCTCGCAATGACGGCGTGGTGTTTTTGGTCTATTCCTCACGGCGCCGCGGCGGCCTGCGGCGCAAGCATGTAGGTGATGCGCACCCTGGCGGTGCAGGAGAGCTGCGGCACTTCGCCGGGCGTTTCCGTCTGCGTTTCGGTCCAATTCAGTTCCAGGATCTCCGCCTCCTGGACGGAGTAAATGGCGCTCTTGAGGGCGAAAGCCAGCGATTCCGCGGCGGCATAGGCGTTTTCCGTCGCCTTGGTCACGGCCTGCGCGGCGGCGCTGTCATTTTCGGCGGGCAGGAACTTCGGCCCGCCCAGCTTCGCACCAAGGGCCGCGGCCATGGCGGAAATCTTGTCGCAGAGCGTCGCGAAGCCGACGGGTCCGGCGTTGGGCGCATTAAAGGGAGCCATGGCGAAGCGCGCCACGACCCCGCCGTGCACCGTTTTGTCCTCAATGGAGGCGACGGCGCCGGGGATGACCTGCACCTCCAACGGCGGCACTTCGCCTGCCCGCAGCGCCGCCTGCGCCTGGGTGGCGAAATCGGCGCACTTCTCGGTGGACGATTTGAGGTCGCTCTCCTTGAAGTCCTTGAGCAGCGTGAATTCCACCGTGGCCGGCGCGGCATGCATCGTGGCGGTGCCGGTGTTCACCACCACGGGCTGCTCGGCCCCGTATGCCACCGCGGCAACCGCAAAGAACGCCGTCAGACACACAGCCAAAGAAGTTCGGACACGCATGGTGCACGCCTCCCGGTTCCGGTTTGCGTCAGACGGTTCGGATCAGGGGCACAATGCCCGCAATTCCGCCTCGTCCGGCTGCCGGCCGTATTCGGACACTTCAAACACTTCGGCAAACGCAACATCATCACCCCGCGCGCCGTACCAGCGGCGCAGCGCCTCGCGGTGGCGTCCCGCCACCCCGTTGAGCCAGGGTGAATAATACTCCTTCAGGAACGTCAGCCGCCCCTGCGGGTCCGAGGCGGGCGGCACATCGTCAAGCCGCCCGTCCAGCCAGGGCAGCCACTCGTAAAACTGCGACTGCATGGCGTCCAGCAGCGCCCACTTGCGGTCCATCGCCGCATCCGCGTCCACCGCCAAATCGGCGCGCACCGCTGACAGGGAGGTGAAACGGTCCATCATGGTAAGGAAGACCGGATTGCGCCGCAAAGCGGATGTTTCGGGGCAGAAATGCGGCACCGTCACCATAAACGCGGCATCCTGGACCAGCATGCCCGCATAGCGGTGGTCGGGGTGGTAGTCCACGGCGCGGTGGCCGAGCACAATGTCGGCCTGCGCCTCGCGGATAACCCGCACCACGCGCCGCCGCGCCTCCAGCGTGGGTTCCAGTTCGCCGTCGGGATAGCCGAGAATGATCGAGTTGTATCCGCCACGACGGGCCGCCTCGCGCACCTCGTCCGCGCGACGTGCGGCCAGCACGTCAGGGGGGTCGGCGTGGTGGCCGATGCGTCCGTCCGTGAGGGACACCGACAGCACGTTGTGACCCCGGGCCGCCCAAAGGATTAACGATGCGCCGGCATAGAATTCCGGGTCGTCCGGATGTGCCCCGATGCAGACAATGTTCACGGCCGCCCGCCCTACTTTACGAAGTTGATGCGCACGGGGTTGCTGATCAGCTCCGTGTGCCGGTCTGATTGGACGGTCTTGGGGTCGAGGCCCGTGGGGGGGGTGCCCTTGGGCATGAGATACACGTCAAACCGCGCGTACACGAGCATGGTGTCCGGCGGCGCGGCCAGACCCTGCATGACGTCAAAGTCGTATTTGATGCTGCTGTCGCCCACGGGCCCGCCCTTGGTCACGATGGTGGAGAATTCCGGCTCGATCGGCTGCTCGTCCCGGCGCAGTTTGCCGCGCACCACCACCGGTTCCTTCTCGAAACTTACCTGCGGGGAAAGGGTCACGCGAACGGTCAGTTTCGCGGGATAGGGCGGCTTCACCGTAACCGTCGCCATGGACAGCCGTTTCCGCGCCGTTTCCATGTTGTCCACCGAAACCTGGGCCGAAACCTCCTCGGGCGGGACGGTCGCGGAAACAACCACGCCCGCCTCCACGTCGCCAACGTTGAGTCCCGGCTCCGCCGGCTTCGCGGGCGCTTCCGGAGCAGGTTTGGCGGCACTCTCGGCGGCCATGGGCGGCTCGGGCTTGGGGCCGGAACAGGCCGACAGGGCAATCAGCGCGGCCGTCACCGACAGCGACAGGCAGCACAACCAAAACAGGGTGCGGATGTTCATGCGGATTCCTTCAATCGGGCGGCAAATGCCGCACCTAATGAAAGCACAATCGGCGGGCCGGTGGCAAACGGGGTGAATTTGGGCAGGGCGGAGGAAGTCCGGCGTCAGTTGCCGCCGGAAACGTTCCTGGGGTCATTTGCCGGACCGGCCGGAGGCGTGCCGGCCGTCACCCGCCGGATTTCCTTTCGGAACCATTCCACAGGGTGCTCTTTGCGTGGATATTCCGGGTGCGCGTTTTCTGTCAGGCTCGTATTCGCGGCCAAACACGCCCGTGCAGCCCATGCACTCTATCGCGCCAACGATGTAGTCGTAGCTGCGCTCCGGATTTGGGTATGCTGTCCCATAATCCAGCAGCAGAATTCCGCAGAATTCACCCCGCCGACGATCTTATTCAGGGTGAAACAACCCGCGGCATTCGACAGCCACAGAACGCCTAAGACGGAGAAGGATGTGGGGAATAGATGTATCCTTGAGCCAAGCCTGAAGGTACTCGCGCTCCTGAAGTTCGAGCGGCAGTTGTTTTTGGTAAATTGATTGCGCCGATGACGCTTCAAACAGAAGATGGAAAACATCCTCGAAAGCAGCGGGATTCTCAGGAACCGAGGGCCAATCAATAGGTGACGGCACGAGCAACGACAGGTTGTCAGCTTTGAAGTCCGGCTTCCCTGCAAACAGGCCAACCGCCCGATTAACGATATGGCCGGCAAAGGTATAGTAACGGATGCCCTCGGATGCTCTTGTGAAGGGAATCTGATCATAAGAGCAAGTCTGCCTGATGGCCAACATGAACTCCATCACCTTGCTCAATAGTTCTTTGCTAAATTGCTCACACGCGAAGTCATCCTTGTGGATCAATGCCCACATGCGATCAGTGTTATGCGGATCTGATGAGATTCCGCTTCCGCTATATGAAAAGTCAATCCCGGCTGACTTTCCCTTGGAAGGTTCGAGGTGAATTCCATCACGAGACGCCTTCTTGATCGTCCAATACTTGCCTGCAAACCGGACGGTTCCACTTCCCTGTACCCGAAGCAGGTTCATTGCAGGAACCTCTCCGAGTCGCTTTGCGCCATGGAACAGGTCAACCGACTGAGAACCAACCCCGAAGTTTCCATAAATCATCTTCATATCGACAAGTTGATGGATTTCCTCATCCGCGCCGTAGCGGTTTTTGTAGCCATGCCGTTGAAGAAAACCATTCGATGCGAGTTCAGCCAAGATAGATTCGACGACCTCCCTCTGGAGGTATGGCTTGTGTGCTAGCAGATCGCACAAATCGCCGATACGGGTGAAACGTCCATTATCCGACGCGATTATGCTAAGACACTGCTGACCGACGGCACCGAACAGATCATAAGGCTCGCGGACCGGAAGTTCGCCATTGGACGCAGCATTCAAAAGCACCGCAAACCGGAGACTGTCAATTGGCACGGAATCACTTTCATGCGGCACAAGGCACACTACATTGGTCTTATTGGATCGGCGGTTGCCGCGGCCGATTCGCTGGAGAAAGGAATCCACACCGGAAGGAACACCCCACAGTAACACCGCGTCAATATCCCCGATGTCTATGCCGAGTTCAAGAGTACTGGTTGCGATACAAATAGCTGTGCTAGTAGCCGAGAATTTC
>CALDSM010000819.1 GCA_937923585.1 uncultured bacterium | reverse complement strand
AAGTAAAAGACAGCCGGCAGGGATGCCGGCGTTCCCAGTAGTGAAACGTAGTCACCAGGCCACGGTCGTTTGGTTGACTTTCGGGGTCGCGGCGGGCCAGAGAATCTTCTGGCCGTCTTCCAGCACCGCTTCCAGGTAGTATTCCACTGCGCCTTCGGGTTGGGCCGGGATAGAGACGCGATAGGCTTGCCGGCTTCGGTGGGTGGCGGGGACCTGTTGGAAGATGCCATCGCCCAGTGCGCGCCAATAGAGGTTGACTTCGGTGCATTTTGGACCGGAGAGGACGAAGGCGCGGATTTCTTTAGGGGCGTTTGCGCGCATTTGGGTGCATTTGGAGGACACGAAGATGCGGGGCTCGCCCCGGTAGGCGGTGCTGATGGCGGCTTCTTCCGGAAGGGACAACATCCCCCGCCCCGCCGCAGGCGGGGCACTCCCTTCTGAGGGGGACCTTCCGGACATCCCCCGGCCCTGCGGGCCACCCCCTTCCAAGGGGGACTTTGAGGCGGCCTCGACGGTGCAAGATTTGCCGAGCAGTTTGGCGATATCTTCGTCGCAGGCGGAGACGATGCGGTTGCGCATGCCGTATTCGATGCTGGCGATGGTGCCGATTTCGCCGGGGGACCTGGCTGCGTTCACATACGCGGCGATCATGTCTTCATAGCTGCGTGCGACTTTCAGGCGCAGGGGGAGGACCTCTTTGCGCACGAAATCCTGGGCCTTGTCCGCCGCGCCCATCGTCTTGGCTTCTTCCATCTTCGCGCCGAGGCGGGCCGACAGCACCCAGGTCTGCACGCGGAGTCGTGTGGCAAGGATGGTGTTGCGCCAGTAGTCGAAGCGTTCCAGATTGCCGGCGCCTTTGATTTGCGTGCGCAGCAATTCCATCTCATCCAACGGTGCGAAGAACGCGGCCGTGTCCGCGTCGGTCGTTTTCACGCCGCCGTCAATCAGTTCGTTAATGCGGATGTGGCCGCCGTCGAATTTGCCGATGAGCCGTCCAATTTCCGCACCCGCATCGCCGCCGAACAGATCCCGGCCCCAGTCCTCCCAGAAATCGTTCGCCTTCGCCGTCGCACCGTTGAACTCCCAGCCCGCCTGGGACAATGCGGTGATGTTGGGCGCGATGGCGGCGGTGCGCCAGTGAATCGCCATCATGCCTTCGCAGCCGTAGCGCGCCGCATCGTCGGAATTGGCGAACATGCGGTTCACCCAGAACTGAATGTCCCAGCAGGTGCAGCAATGCGCCCCCGCAGCGCCGTCGTCCTCGGCCCAGCCGATGACCCACTTGGGCCGTCCCTCCATTTCACCAAAACAGGGCTCCACGGGGTCCCGTCCCAGGTTGACGCCGATGGCCGATGCCGCCCACGTTTTCGGCGTGTGCTTGTCCGTCCAGGACGCATCCTCGCGCGTGCCCAGCCGCCAGCCGCTGGTGGCGAGGCCAAAGGGTGCGCCGACCGCCTTGGCGGCCGCGTCGGCCAGGCCAATGTCGCGCGCGACATTTTCGCGCGTGGTCATTTCCCAGCCCTTGCAGCCCGGCTCCATGCCCAGCCAGGTTTCGGGCGTCCAGAACCAATAGTAATCCACCGGCGTCTTGCGCATGATCCGCAGGAAAGTACCCTCGTACAGCCGCTGAATGACCGCCGGGTCGTCCGGCTTCTTCCCGTCCGTCTCCAGCCGCGCGGCCAGTTCCTTCGGCACCCCCAGCGGAAATTCCGTGCCCACGCAGGTTTTCACGCCCAGCCGCCCGGCCAGTGTGAAGACCTCCTTCTCGGAATCGCCATACCGGTTGAACATGGCGGTGGCGGCTTCTGCGGACTTCGGCCAGTCGAGGCATTCGAGCAGGAAGTCCGGACCATAGTCGTCATTCTCAAAAAGCAGCCCGGCGCCGGAGGCGTACCGGCTCGTGGGGAACGGGGTGACCGCCCAGCCGCGCCGCGTGGTCACCACGCCGGCCTCGTATCCCGACTTCACGTTGCCCTGTTCGTCCACATCCTCGGGCGGCCCAATCCAGACGTTTGCCTCCGGTCCCGCGCTGGGATTCCAACTGGGATAGGTGTGCAGGCCGATGAAGTTCATCCGCAGTTTGGTCATCTGCGACAGGACATTTTCGTAGTCGTGGACGTTCCACCAGTCCGGCCCGACGGAGAAGTCATGAAACGGCTGAAGTCCGCGCAGGGCAAACCGGGGCTTGCCGGTTTCGTTCATTTCCGGCAAACCGCCGACCAGGCGCTCGTCCGGCAGGATGTCCTCGTACAATCCAAAGCGTACACCGAGTTTCTCGGCGAAGCGGTATGCACCGTACAACGTGCCAACCGCATCGCCTCCGATAATCCACCAAACGCGACAGCCGTTCGTCGTGTCCGATTTCAACAGGAACTGCTGCGGCCCCAGGTCCTGTCCCAACTCGCCACAAAGCGCCCGGTCTTTGCAGGACACCACAATGCGGTCCCCGCCGGTCACGCCCTGTCTTACCTGCATCAGACTGCCGGTGCGCAGGTAAATATAGCGCCTCACCTCCTGTGCCGCCAGTGATTCCAGCGCGTCGGGGCCCTGGCGGAGGACAATCGCTTCCGGTTCCACGCAGTAACCCCTGCCCACACCGGCACATAAGACGAGCAGGAACAGGAGAACTGCGCTGGTGACCGTATCGGACTTCGGCGTCGTCAATAGACGGACCATGGCGGCGGATTCTCCTTTTTCCACCATACTACGCGGGAAGCCTACCGGCCTCAAACCCTTTTCTGTCGGCGCGCCCCTCCGCAAACAGATCATGGAGTTCAGCACCGCTGTTGAACAACGGTCCTTGCCCGGCGGTCCTCCGTCATCATTGGCATGGTCCGGTGCGTTGGCTTGTTGAAATGAAACAGGCTGTTCGGGGTATTCTATGTCAGGACGCTCGGACCATTTCGGACGGGCCAATGGAAAGGATGGAAGCGATGAAACATGTGAAAACGGTGTCCAAGGCGCCCCGTCGTGCCCAAGCCGTGACTCCGGGCAGCATCTTGACGGTCATCGGCCAGTTGCTCACGGTGTTTGCGACTTTCATCACGACCAAGGAAGGCTCCGAGTAATAGGCCGCCAAGTGCTTGGCGTTTTACGGTTTATGAAGACATTCCCGGTTGTTAGCCAAAGGGTCCTGTCTTTACCAAACCGAAGCCGGATATAATGACGGATGTTGACTCTCAGGAGATCCAATATGAAGCATATACGCGCGATTTCAGCCCGGCCTGAAAAGGCCCAGTCCGCCAGCACCGGGTCCATTCTCACGGTCCTGGCCCAGGTGGTCACGATTCTGGGGGCGTTCATCTCGCAGAAGGAAGACGCCAACCGGATCATTGATGCGTGACCACCCCGCCCCGGTGCGGGAACTTATGCGCAGACGACGGGATTAACTCTGTGTTGAACCGTGCCTGATGAAATCAGGCGCGCCGGACGAACAAAAGCCGTTTGCGGAGCGTTGACAGGCAGCCCGAAAGGGCGCCGAAATGGAGTCCTGGCCAACGAACGGCTTTGACCAACAACATACCGGGCATGCGCCGATGCCGGCCGTTCCTTTTACCGAAGGGCATGGCCGGAGCGGCGGGCGGCTCCCGAGAAAAGCGTGCGTCGTCCCCCCGGCCACAAGGAGCAAGACAAGATGCGTCACACCAAGACCATAACGCGAATTCCGGTTCTTGCGGAGACGGCCCCGACCACGGGACTGTGTACCAACGTTGTGGACACAACGCAGGCGCGGTTCTGCTTTGTGCTGGCCTTTCTGACCGACGTGTTTGTGCCGCTCCT
>CALDSM010000818.1 GCA_937923585.1 uncultured bacterium | reverse complement strand
CGACCACCGAGATCTACACTCTTTCCCTACACGACGCTCTTCCGATCTAATCGTTGTACACGGCGGAGTAATTGTTCGCCCCGTCCAGATACTGCACCCGGACCGTGTGATACCCCGACCCTGCGGGAAGCGTGTAAGAGCGGGTGGCCCTGGGCGATTCCCAAACCGTCCAGTGGGCTCCGTCATCGCTGAACCGCATGCGCGACACCGTGGCCCCGGTATCCACCCAGGTCAATCCGAGCGTGACCAACCGGGTGGTTGTGGCCAAAGCGCCGTTGTTGATAATGACCGTGCCGGTGGGGGGCTTGGTGTCCAGACGAATGTAGTCGCTGAAGACTGCTGACTTGTTGTTCATTTTGTCGAGATACTGGACCCGGACCGTCTTGTGGCCGTCCCCGCCGGGCAGCGGATGGCTGCAGGTGGCGGCCGGCACTTCCCAGGCCGACCAATGCGAGCCGTCGTCGCTGAACCGCATCCGAACCACGCCGGTCCCGTCGCCGCCCGCCCACGCCAAAGCCAGCGTCACCAAGGGGTTGTTCGTCGCCGAACGGTTATTGTTGATGAGAATGCCGCCGGTAATGGGCGGGGCGGGGCCCTTCGACAGCGTGAGGTCTACCGCACTCCCGTGAGGCGCCTGCTGGCCGGCCGAAGGCGTCTGGCTGATAACCAGCCCCGCCGCCACCGTGCTGCTGTACTGCTGGGTCACGGTGCCCGTCACCAGATGCCCGCCAAGCAAGGTTGTGCCGGCGACGGACTGCGCCATGCCCACCACGTCCGGAACGGTCACCGGCAGCGGTTCTGCGCTCCAGGTCACCGCGTTGTCTGTTGAGGCCGGGGTGCTGTTGGCGTTGCCCGCGCTGTCCCGCACCGCACCGGCTGAAATGTTCGCGACGACGGTTCCCGAACTGGTCATGCCCGTTATGGTCACCGTCCACGTGACATTGTCCGTTGTGGACAGCGCCACCGACGTCGTCCCGCCAACCGTCCCCGTAACCCCCACATCCGTCCCCGTGAATGTCGCCGGATTGACGGGTTCGCTGAACACCACCGTAAACTGAATGGGGGCTATGTCGGTCGGGTCGGCCTGTCCGAACGCCTGGTTGACGGTCGCATTCGGACAAACGGTGTCATAGATCCGGCTCAGCGGCGTCGCCGCCGCGTTGCTGTTGCCCGCCGCGTCCTGCGCAACGCCCGCGGCCACCGCCGCCGAAACGCTGCCCTGGCCGCTGGGAACCAGGCTGAAGGAGTAAATGGCGCCCGATCCGCTGAATCCGGAGATGCTGGCGTTTGTCGGCGTCACATCCCCGCCCGTGAACCCCGTCACCGCCTCGTTGAACATCACTGTCACGGGAATCGGTGAGCTGTTGGTTGAATTCGGCGCGGTGGAACTCAGCGACACGGACGGTGAAGCGCTGTCATAGGTCCGCCGCAACGGTGCCGCCACTGTGTTGCTGTTCCCCGCGGCATCCTGCGCGACACCCGCGTTGACCGCAGCCGATACGACGCCCTGGCCGCTGGGAACCAGGTTGAATGAGTAGCTGGCCCCTGCACCGCTGAACCCGGTGACGCTGGCATTCGACAGCGTCACATCACCGCCCGTGAATCCCGTCACCGCCTCGCTGAACGTCACCGTCACCGGAATCGGCGCGCTGCTGGTAGGATTGGGCGCGGTGGAACTTAGCGACACCGTCGGCGCGATACCGTCGTAGGTTCGGCTGAACGGCACTGCCGCCATGCTTGCATTGCCGGCAGTGTCCCGTGCGATGCCCGCAAAGATCGCAGCCGAAAACGCTCCCTGCCCGCTGGGAACCAGGCTGAACGAGTAACTGCCCCCCGCGCCGCTGAACCCGGCGACCGTTGCATTCGTCGGAGTCACATCCTCGCTCGTGAATCCCGTCACGGCCTCGCTGAATGTCACCGTCACAGGCACCGCCGGATTGTTGGTCAAATCGGACGTCGAAGAACTCATGGTGACGGTCGGCGCAACACTGTCATAGGTCCGGCTCAGCGGCGTCGCCGCCATGTTGCCGTTGCCCACGGCATCCTGCGCGACACCGGCGGCGATCCCTGCCGTAACAAGGCCCTGCCCGCTGGGAACCAGGCTGAACGTGTAACTGGTCCCCGCACCGCTGAACCCGGTCACACTGGCATTTGTCGGCGTCACATCCCCGCTCGTAAATCCGGTCACCGCTTCGCTGAAAGCTACCGTCACGGAAATCGGCGAACGGTTGGTACAGTCAGGCGCCGAAGAACCCATTGAGACTGTGGGGGCGGTCCCGTCACAGGTCCGGCTCAGCGATGCTGACGCCGTGTTGCTGTTCCCCGCCGCGTCCTGCGCCGCCCAGACGTAGACAACCGCGGACACGGTGCCCGGGCCTGCGGGAACCAGGTCGAACGTGTAGACCGCTCCAGCGCCGCTGAAAGCGGCAACGCTCGCGTTCGTCGGCCCGATGTCGGTGCTCGTGAATCCCGTCACCGGTTCACTGAACGTCACGGTCACCGGAATCGCGGAAAGATTTGTCGGATCCGGTGCGGTGGAAGTCAATGTCGGCACAGGCGCCTGCGCGTCAATGGCGATGGCCTTGTTCGCCCCCAGTGACCCTGGCGCGCCGGGCGCGGGCAGCGTCAGTTCAGCATCATCCGTGTTGGACAGGGCATCGCGAATGGCGCCCCCGTTCAATTGCAGCGCCGTGGCGCCGGTATAATCCAAATCGGGGGAAACATCGCCGGAGGTTACCCCGTACCAGAATCGCAGGACTGAGGTGCCGCTACCGGAAAGGTAGTTTGCCGGCCGGTCCGTCGTGCCTGTCTCAAGAACCAGACGCGGCGTCCCCGTAACCGTCACCGTGCCGGAAAACGTGACGTCAATGTAAACCACTTCGCCGGCGCGGAAAGTGCCGTCCGCATGTGGGCTGGTCACGCTGACGGCATGGCGCTGCACGATGCAGGAGAAGATATTGCTTTCGCCCAAATGGCCCAATCCGTCGTCGGCCCGCAGATACACCGAAGCGGTTTCCTGCGGCACCGACACACTCCCGCCCCATGTTCCATTGATGAACGCATCCGTGACAATTGGCGAAATGACTGTCGGGTTGCCCACGCGGAACCGGACATTGGGAATCCTGTTCGTGTTAAACGGCTCCGGATTGGCTGCGTCGGACCAGTTCAAAGGATCGCCGTAATAACTGTTCATCTGACAGAAGAGCGTGCGGACTGTGTCGGTAGTGGTGAAATAGCAGCTTCCTCCCCCACCGTAGCTGTTGTTGAACATGCTGATATCAACCATGACGTTGTCTGAACCATTGAACTGGAAGGGCGTGCTGAAATTGAGCTTCACCCAGCCGGTTGAGGCTATCCGCTCGTTCTTCTGAAACACCGTCGTCCATCCATCGCTTTCCCACGTGTACGGCGGGCTGTAGGAGGTCAACGGCGTATGCTTCATCCGAATGGTGAATCGGTTCAGCGTCTGTGCGGGAATGGTCGAAACATTCAAGGACAATGACGTTATCCAGCCCGCGCTGCCGATCTCCCCGGCCAAATAGACGGTCTGTGTCCGCGACATCTGGGCGGCGAGCGGCATGTACCACGATGAGGTTCCGGCGCCAATCGTTGAATCGCCGCCTGCGTAGCCGGCAAGTGTGGTTGTCCCCGAAAACGCGCGAACGGGCTCGGCTGCGAAGTCAACAGCCGTTTCGGACACCGCGAATGCACTGCCCGCCGTATAGTCTGGGTCTATCGCCCCAAACACGAAAGTGTCCACCGGACGCGAATCCAGCGTCACGGAACGTCTCTGGGAGATGCCGGATGACGCACTTCGAAAGACCACCGAATCCGAGTAGTTCCCGTTTGCCAGCGCTTGGGCACTTGCGTTCGGCGAGGCAGTCACAGTGTCGGACACCCCGGCATTCAGCGTGCCGCTTGTTTTGGAGAGGTTCAGCCAGGCCGGTGCGATGGCCGTCCAGTTCACGGCGGTGACGCCGTAATTGGTCAGCGTGTAAGCCTTCGATGGGGGGGCAAACGGCCCCCCCTGCGGCCCGTAAAACGTACAGGAGTCGCCCGGCAAGACGCTCAGCGGGTCCGCGCTCAGTTGAACCGTGGCATAGCCTGCCGCCCCGGGAGCCGTCGTAACGGTTGGGTCCGTTGAAGAAACACTGTCGAAGGTGCCGTTTTCATCAAAATCAAAATAGAAGTTCGCGCTGGTAATGGTGCCGTTGCCGGTAGAGGAACCCGACACGTCCAGCCTGGTGAACAGGTAGAAGTTGTGATAATCGGCGATGCTGGAGATTCCGTCCGTCAGGTCTATCGCCACCCGTTTGGTGTCGTCAATCGCAAGAGAGGTGCCCCCGTCATTCTCAAGCACATATCCGGATTTCCAAGCCGCTGTTCCCGTCGGCCCCACGCCGCCCGAAAACTTGAGGCAGCCGCGTTGCCCATGATTGAGCCCGCACACGGCATAGAGCCGCGGACGGTAACGGGGACGGTCATCGCCGAAGTATGCAATGCCGAAACAATCGGGCGTTGACTTGAAAAAGTCGTATGCCACCCACATGAAACCGTACATGCCTGCGGCGTTGGTCCGGCCCCAGGTGGAACCCCAGGAATTCGCGACCAGGAATGCCCCTTGCCTTGTCTGGACCCCGTCATAATAGGAGCGGTTGTCGTCGTAGCCCACGATGGTCATTGCGTGGTGGCCCTCAAATGAACCTGAATTGGCGAACAGTACCCCGTTGTTCACACCCGTCGTGTCCGAAAGATTCCGGTTTGAGTACCAATTCGTGTATACCTCCGTCGCGCTGACCGCAATATTGCCGTTGGCAAGGTGCTGCTTGATGGCTTCGATGTCCGTGTCCGAGCAGCCGACATAGGAGCCAATCTGGTGCAGCGTGCCCAGGCGCCGATGGAGCGCCTCGACCCAGGCGGCTTCGGAAGGCCAACTGGTCCAGTCGCTTCCGTCGTAGGGCTTGAGGTTCCAGTTGCAGCAGCCGGCAGTGGCAAGTTTGACAAAGGAAAACTCCACCGAGGAACCTTCGTCCACGCCGTCGTTAAGGAGCGGATACATGAAGGCGGGTGAACATATGGAACTGGGATCCCCCCCCGAGACGTTAATCCCTTCGTCTCGGGCCTGG
>CALDSM010000817.1 GCA_937923585.1 uncultured bacterium | reverse complement strand
CCCGGCTCGCCAGCGGGCGGTTGGTGGTCACCATGGATGCCGGAGGACGCGGCCTGGAGGACGTTCCAGACACGCCAACCGACGGCAAGGGCAAGCCCTGGCGGGGACGGATCTATATAAGTGACGACCACGGTGCCACGTGGACCCTGAAGACGCGCACCCCGCTGGTCCATGCGCGTCCCTTTGCCGCCGGGAAGTCCGTGTATGTGCTCGGTCAGCGGGGTGACCTTGGAATCCTGCGGTCCGATGACAACGGCGACACCTGGTCTGAGGCCAGTTGGCTGACCGAAAAGCAATCGTGGCATCAGGCACCCTGCAATGTGCTCTATGCGCGCGGGCGTGTCTATCTGGTTATGGAGCGAAAGACCGACCGCTCGTTCAAGAATTGGTCGGTAAGCGTGCTCGCGCCGGTGCTCATGTCCGCTGACGTGAATGCCGATCTGACGCAACGCGGCGCGTGGGTCTTCTCATCGGAATTGGTTTTTCGCGATGCCGTCGCACAGGCCGGTGCGCCTCACTTGCTGGGCGTTCCGTTCTTCAACACGGGGCCCACGGCCCCGTTGCCTTGGGGGCTCATCCGAAAGATGGCTCCCATCGGCTGGCTGGAAACGAACGTCGTGCAGTTCACGGACCCGGACCACGTCTGGCACGACCCCACCGGGCGCACCTTCCATCTTTGGATGCGCGCACACACCGGCGGAACCAACTTGGCCGCCATCGCAAAGGCGGTGGAGGCGGAGGACGGGTCCATCACCGTTTTCCTCGAAAAGGCCCCGTCCGGCGAGCCCATGCTCTACGTGCCCTGCCCCGGCGGCCACCTGAAGTTCCACATTCTTTACGACGAGCAGACGAAGCTCTTCTGGCTGCTCTCAAACCAGTCCACCGACTCCATGACGAAACCGGAAAAGTTGCCCCTTGACCGCTACAGTCTTCCCAACAACGAGCGGCACCGGCTTGTCCTCCACTTCTCCAGGAACTGCATGGACTGGTGCTTTGCCTGCCGCGTGGCAGACACTCGTGAGCCGGGCCAAAGCCGGAATTACGCCTCAATGGTCATTGACGGCGACGATCTTCGCGTGCTGTCCCGGTCCGGTGATGCGCGCGCCAAGAACGCGCATGATGGAAACCTGGTCACATTCCACACGGTTCCCAACTTCAGAAAGCTAATCTACTGACACAATTCCGTATGGAAGGAGCTCGGACCCATGCAGACCATTGGCAGGGAAATCACCCAGGAGTCGCTGCTCTGCAATCAGGATGGGTGCCTGAACCCGGAGGCGGTCGGGTGGTCACGCAGGCCCCACCACGTCTGCAACCTGCGCGGCCGCTTTCCGCGCAAGAAGAAATGGAACTACTGGTGCGTCACCGGGGACCGCTTCCTGTTTTCCGCGACGATCGCCCACATTGACTATCTCTCTCTGGGCGCCGCCTACTTCCTGGAATACGAGACAAAACGTTTCGCCGAATTCGTCTCCGTCAAGCCGTTTGCGCGCGTGCCCGCGATGCCGGACATCGTGGACGCTTCGGTCCACTTCAGGCACTGCGGCACGCTGCTCGAATTTGATCACGCAGGGGACACACTTCACATGCGGGTCTGTGCCAAGTCCTTTGCCGGAAGACCGCTTGATGCGTCTCTTGAGGTGGCATATCCGAAAGACCATGAAACACTGAATGTTGTGATCCCATGGGACGCAAGAACCTTTCAATTCACGTCAAAACAGCACTGCCTTCCAACCCGGGGAACCATCCATTGGGGGGCTGAGACGTGGACCTTCACGCCGGGGTCCGCGTTCGCCTGTCTGGATTATGGGCGCGGCATCTGGCCCTACCGCACGGACTGGAACTGGGCCTCCTTCTCCGGACGCAGCGAGTCGGACACGATCGGCGTCAACATGGGCGCGAAATGGACGGACAACACGGGAATGAATGAGAACGGTGTTGTTCTCAACGGCCATCTGCACAAAGTATTCGAGGACATTGTCTTTGGCTACGATGACCGTGACTTCATGCAGCCCTGGCAAATGAGAACGGAGGTGACGGACACTGTCCGTCTACGGTTCGTTCCATTCTATGACAAGGTCACCAACACCAATCTCGGCATCATTCGGTCCAAGGTGCATCAGTTGTTTGGCCGGTATTTCGGAACGCTCTGTGTTGACGGCAGGACCATACCCGTTGACGGTGTCATCGGGTGGGCCGAAGAGCATCGCGCCCGATGGTAGCGTAATCGCCATTGGCGACAGGAGAGAATGAGATGCTGCACAGGCTATTGACCGTGGCGTTTCTCATCACGACGGCCTGCACAGCCGCGCGGGCCGATATCCCGGCCCAACCTGCGGCCCATTACCGATTCGACGAAGGAACCGGTGATATTCTCCACGACCGAAGCGGGAACGGCCACGATGG
>CALDSM010000816.1 GCA_937923585.1 uncultured bacterium | reverse complement strand
CCCAGTTCAGCACATCGCAGTACTGCTGGTTCGTCACCGCGCACTTCCCAATCCGGTAAGCGGCCAGTGTCACCTGATGGCTGGGATACTCGTCGGCAAAGCCGTACGCCGCGTCGTCGCCGGCGCCGCAGGTGCCCATGGTGAACCGGCCCGCAGAGACGGCCACCGTTTCCACCACGGGGGCGACAAGCTTGATGTAATCGCTGTACAGATCTGAGCGGTTGCCCGCCCCGTCCAGATACTGCGCCCGAACCGTCTTGTACCCCAACTGCCCCGGCAGGGTGTGTTCGCCCGGGTCCTGGAAAGGCAGCCAGGCCGTCCAGTGCGCGCCGTCGTCGCTGAAACGCATCCGTGTCACACCGGCGCCCGCGCCGTCCGTGCAGGTTACCCCCAGCGCTACGGCCCGGGTGGACGTGACCGCCGCGCCGGTGTTGATGATGAAACTGCCGGCGGGCGCGACCGTATCGAGCAGGATGTAGTCGCTGAACACCTCCGAACGGTTGTTCGTTCGGTCCAGGAACTGAACCCGCACGGTTTTGCGCCCTTCACCGGCCGGGAGCGTGTACGGCAGTGTTGCCGCGGGCGGCGCCCAGTCGGTCCAGTGTGCGCCGTCATCGCTGAACCGCATGCCCGCCACGCCGGAACCGCTTCCGTCCGACCAGGCCAGTTTGAGCCAGACGTTGGCCGTGTTTGTGGCGCCCCGGCTGTCGTTGATGACTATCGTGCCTGTCGGCGGGGTCGTGTCGAGCAGGATGTAATCGCTGAATGTCACCGAGCGGTTGTTGGCCCCGTCCCGGTACTGGACCCGCACCGTCTTGTATCCGTCACCCGTCGGCAGCGTGTACGGGAATGCGGCCTCGGGCGGCTGCCAGACCGTCCAGTGCGTGCCGTCATCACTGAAGCGCATGCCTGTCACGTCCGAACCGCCGGCACCGTCGTCCCAGGTCAGTGCCAGCATGACGTTGGGCGTGTCTGTGGCGCCTTGGTTGCTGTTGATGACTATCGTGCCCGTCGGCGGTGTTGCGTCCGCCGCATACGCCGTCGGCCGCGTCAACCCGGCGAACGCCATGCAAGAAACGACCAGAAGAATTCCCCGAACCCATGGTACTCCGCGCATCGCACACAGTTCTCCATTGCATTATTCCGCCAGATAATGTGGACCCCTCGTCCCGTCGCCCGGCTTGGGGGAAGCACGCTCACATCGGCATTTAGTCTAGGCAGAAGCCATACCGGTGTCAAGAAAGCATCCTGTCTTACCGCGTGGCCTTGCCCGTCATGGCCCCGCCGACCCTCTCAAGCGCGGCGCGCGCGCCGGCAAGATTCGGACTTGTCGCCAGCGCCCTGCCGTAAGCCTCCCGCGCGCCGGCCAAGTCGCCCGCCGCTTCCAGCGCCCCGCCCAAATGCAGCCGCGGCACGGCCGCATCGGGGTGCAGTTGAACGAGACGGCGCCATTCCGCCACGCGGCCGGCCGGGTCGTTGCGCCGGTCGTAGAGGGCGTCTATCCGTCCGCTGCAGTGGGGCGACTCGGGCGCTTTGGAAAGCACGGCGCGGTACTCCTCCAGCGCCCCGTCATCCTCCCCGGCGGCCTCGAGTGCCCCGCCCAAGTCCACCCGGTTGCGCAGGTCGTTTGGCGAAAGGCTGCGCGCCCGCCGAAACAGCACCAACGCCCCCACAATATCCCCGGCGGCCAGGCGTTCCTTTGCCGCGCGGCTGCAAATCTCCGCTTCAGGCATGTCCGGATTCAATGAGGCGAGTACTGGCCATGCCTGATTCCAGACCAGGGAGTCCTGTTCGCTGCGGACAAGGGCCTCCAGAGCATGGCGGACACGCCGGTCATAGGGATAGCGCTGGGCGACACCGCACAGGCATGCCGCCTTCTCTTTCGGTGTGCCGCCCCACTGCGCCCCCCAGAGCGCCCACTGCCTGGTCCATGGCCCGGTCTTGCCCGCAACGAACCGCGCCGCGTCGTCGGGAACGGTGATGAACAGGTGCAGCGGGAACTGCGCCGCGTCGGTGACCCGGAACAGCCCCCGAACCCGGTCGCGCTGCGGCTCGGGCACCGCAATCCCGACAAATCGGCCCCGCCCGGCCGTGTTCCCGCCCTCCGGGTCGGCCATCGTGGCGCCGGGCCAGTTCAATTCAAGCGCCGGAAGAAAACAGGTCAAGGGCGTGTCCCCGGAGGGGTTCTTCACCAGCGGATAGATGTCCCGCGAAAAATCGGCCGCAGACCCGCCTTCATACACCATCCGCACGGGAAACACCGGCGGCCCCCATTCAAGTTTCAGCGCGAGCAGCGCCTGCCCGCACGCATAGGGGTCTACTGCCGCGTCGGGACCCAGCCCTGGAACGGGCTTTAGCGGTTCAAGAAGCACCCACCCATCCCCGCGGGGAACCTCGCGAAAGGGCACGGGTTCAAGCGTTGCGGCGCGATAGCATTCCAGCAACCGCCCAACAGACCGCGCCTGCACACGGTCAAGGCACCATCCCGTCACGGCCAGCAGCGCAAGGAAAGCGGCCATGCCCGTGACCGCACGGGCCATCGGCCGCCAGGGCAACCCATTCCCGCCGGAGCCCGCGCGCATCCGGCGCGCTGCGGCGCGCCCCGCCGTGGCAAGCAGCCAGAGTACGGCCCAGTAGGGCATGAAGGAGAGATGAAACAGGTGCCGGGTCTGAAAGAGCAGGCTCGGGTAGGCGCCGATATAGACACCCAGCACCGCCAACAGGGCTGCGGCCCGAAAGTTCACCGCAAACCCCACCGCCAGCGCCAGCAGCACGTACAGCGGCCCAAACGTGCCGAGGTGTTCGGCGAGCGGCCGGTGAACCCGCGCCCACCGGGAAATCCAGGGTGACCGCCCCTGGGACGGCGTGATGTCGCCGAGGCAGACTTCCGCCGCCTGGTCCGGAATGCTGCAGGCCGACGCCAGCCCGCGCCGATAGAAGTCCGCCGGGAAGGTGCGCAGGGTTTCGGCAATGTACCGGCGCGCCGCGGCCACATAGGAGGTCGAATGAAACCCGCCCATGGGGGCGATGTCCCCCTGCCGCGCCGCATACGCCGCGGCGACGGCATGCGCCGACGCATCGTACCAGTCCCGTTGCTGCACGTATGCGGCATCCCCGAAGTGCATGGCCGATTCAGACTCCTCCGAGAAACCCTGCATCATCGTGTGGACGGACACCACGCCGTTGTTGTCGCGCATGGCGGAAATGACGGGCGCGCCCATCACCGCGATGGCCGCGAAGAGCAGCAGGCACGACCCCGCGCGCCACCGCCACACGCCCTGTCCGGCCACCTGAACCACCCACGGCAACAGCAGCGCCGGGAGAAAGCAGGCCAGCAAATCCTGGCGGAACCCCCAACCGAAGCCCAGCACCGTCCCGGTTGCCAGCGCCCATGCCAGCAGGCCGCGGCCGGAAAAGCGCCGCACCACGGCCCAGCCCGCAAGCAGCAGGAAGGCGAGCACAAAGGTGGCCTTGGCAAAGTCCCGCACGGAGGCCGCCTGGTCCAGCCAAAGGGGCGAGGCAACCACACAGAGCACCCCGGCCAGGGCCGTCAGCCTCCCGCAACCGAGCCGGAAGACCCCGTACAGCACCGCCGCCGTGGCCGCATACAGCAGGGCCGCAAACAGCATGAGCGAATGCAGAGAGACGCCCGTGAGCCGCCACCACCCGCCCAGGGCAAGCACCAGATAGTAATGCGACATCACAAAAGGATCACTGCATCTGCCCGTGAATGCGGGCGGAACCGATTGGGAAAGGTCCACCCGCAGGCTTTCTCCATGCAGAAACGCCTTGAGCGCGGGGAGTTCCTCCTCCGAGCCCGAGACAAACCCATGGCCCGTTCCCATCATGGCCGACGGATTGAACATCCCAAAATAACTGGCCAGATCGGGCGGCAGCGAACGCTCGTGGAAATGCAGCACGGGCCACGCGACCGCCGCCCCCGCAAGCGCCGCGGCCAGCACACACGACAGTTCCACCAGGCGTCGGGACGGCATCGTGCCGCGCCGCCGCGCCGGGGCGTCTTCTGTGCCGCGATTGCCGAAGAATGTCCTCATTTCAACGCCGACCCCGTGATTCCCGAAAAGCCCGTCCCGCACCGATGGACAGGCCTCCAAGAGAGAATAGATCGGAAGAGCACACGTCTGAACTCCAGTCACGATCAGATCTCG
>CALDSM010000815.1 GCA_937923585.1 uncultured bacterium | reverse complement strand
ACCACCGAGATCTACACTCTTTCCCTACACGACGCTCTTCCGATCTCCTCGGGGGTGATGGTGGCGGCGAAGACCGCGCGCGCGTTCACGAGCCTTGCGGAGCAGGCGGCGGCGCACTCGTTCGACCGGCGCTACCTGGCGCTGGTGCGCGGCGAGTTCCAGGAGAGCCGTGGCCGCATCAACGCGCCCATGGGGCGCAGCCTGGTGGACCGCAGCAAGATGGCCGTGACCGGAACGCATGCGCGTGAGGCGGTGACGAATGTGGAGACGCTGGAACGCTTCGGCGTGGCGTCGCTGGTGGCGCTGCAGCTGGAGACCGGGCGCACGCATCAGATCCGGGTCCACATGCGGTTTGCGGGGCGTCCCGTGCTGGGCGATCCGGTCTACGGCGTGACCGATTTCCGGTCGTGGAACGTTCCGCCGGAGACGCTGGATGCGCTCAACGCGTTGCAGGGGCAGGCGCTGCACGCGGAGCGGCTGGGCATCACGCATCCGACCACGGGGGAGCGGATGACGTTTCGATCTGATCCACCGGCGGATTTTCAGCGGGCTTTGAAAGAACTTCGGGAGTTGTGAACGCAGAGGCGCAAGGGTGCAGCGGAACGCGGAGAGAACGGTGACGGAAGAAAGAGTTTTAACCACGGAATACCGGTGCAGCATGGCCGTGGCCAAAGAAGAATCTGAAGACCTGCAACCACGGAATTCACGAAAGAAAGCAAGCCGCAAGGAACACAAGACCGCAAAAAAAGGGGTGGCCTTTCGACTTCTCTTCGGCGATAACGATGTAATGGTACCGGGTGAACTTCAACGAAGGATGCAAGAAATTGGACGGTAGCAATGCGACAAAGGCCTGCGGCGCCGTTGCGGTGAGGCTGCTTTTACTGCTGGCGACGACCCTTTCGGTACAGGCCGTCGAGACTGAATCTCCGCCAATCCAGACCGGCGCCGGGCACTGCTTCGCCTGCGTGGACATCACGGACGGCAAGGTGTGCATTGTCTCGGCCGACGGCCGCGTGGAGTGGGAATACAAGACGCCGGGCTGCAACGACCTTTGGGTGCTGCCCAACGGCAACCTGCTGTTCAATATTGACCACGGCGTGCGCGAAGTCACCCGCGACAAGGCAACGGTGTTTGAGTACAGGTCGGCCAGCGAAATCCACGGGTGCCAGCGGCTCGCCAACGGCAACACGCTGGTCGGCGAATGCAACGCGGGGCGCGTGCTGGAAATCGCCCCGTCCGGCAAATGCGCGTTTGAACTGCGCCTGCTGCCCGAGGGCACCGACAGCGGCCACAACTACATGCGCAACGTCCGCAAACTCACCAACGGCAACTACCTGGTATGCCATTACGCGCGGGAGGCGGTCCGCGAATACGATCCCAAGGGGGCGGTTGTCTTTGAAATCGCCGCGCCCGGCGGGGCGCGCAGCGCGGCCCGCCTGCCCAACGGCAACACGGTGGTGACCTGCGGCGACCTGAAGAAGGCCTCCATGATTTTTGAGGCCGACAGGGACGGCAAAACGGTCTGGAAGGTCGAACACGACGAACTGCCCGGCGCCCCGCTCAAACTGGCGGCCGGTTTTCAGCGCCTGCCCAACGGGAACACCGTCCTGGCCAACTTCATCGGCCACGGCGCGCTTGGCCAGGCCCCTCATCTGATTGAAGTCACCCCGGACAAGAAAGTCGTCTGGACCTTTCAGGATCATGCCACCATGAAGAGCATTTCCAGCGTGCAACTGCTGGATGTCCCCGGCGATGCAACGCGGGGCGGGATCATTCACTAACCTGTTTTCCGCAGTTGGCCGGGCTGAACTCTTGATTCTTTGGGAAACTTGCCCCTTTGCAGCCAAAAGTCTGCACTACATTTTGGTCGCGTTTCACAGGGATATGGGTTTGTTGTGCAGCGGAAGTCCGAGCTTCTGGAACAGGATGGCCAGGTGCGCTTCTGGACGGCTTACGGCACGCAGACGGATTTCGCTGCCGGTGTCGGCGGGCAGGACGATGTCCAGAGATCGGACCTCGGCCGGTTGTTCGAGGAGTCGCCCGGACACATTGCCAGGGCCGCAGCCGCTCATCCATTGCCAAAGGGTTCGCCGCATGGCCCGTGCCAGAAAGCAATCGAGGATGTGGGCTTGGGCGCGGTCCTGCCTGTGATGGCAGTTTGGGCGCAACCCCAGGTCATGCTTGCTGATACGGAAGCTGTCTGCGATTTATGCCAGTCCGATGTGGATCTTCCAGAAGGCGGCGACCCGAGCGGCCATCTTCGTGCGCAGCAGACGATTCTTCTTTATCGGTCATCCAAAATGGGCCGCTTCAATAAATCGTCAACGGCAATCTTCGGCTGAACTGCCCGGACGATCTTCCTTCTGAAATCCAGCGCGGCCTCGCATTTCCCCTGCCAGAGCCAGTCGTGAAAATGGAATTCCTGCGGGCATTCCGGGTTGGTGCATTTTCGGACCGGAAAGTCCCGGCAGACCTGGGGCCGCACGTCGTGAATGCCGCACCGGGTCAGACCGCCCTCCTCCCGCAGCAGAAAGGGACAGTCCTTGCGCGTCCACGGGGCGTTTTCCTTTTCGGGGTCAACAAGACGGCAACAGCACGCGCACACGTATTTTAGAATGTCCTCGCGCCCCAGGGCGCGCCAGCGCTGCACGTCGGACGGCTTCAGCAGGTTCCGCAGCCACGCATCGCCCTGACAGCATTTCCCACAACGCCTGCACTCGAAAGTTATGCGGTCATCCATGCCTTGCGCCTCCGAAAAAGACACGCCGCGCCTGGGTTCGGTCTTACAGCCGCTATTCTACACAGTTCTGCCGCCGTTTATGCACTTACCGGGAGCGCCGGCGTCCCGCCGACTCGGGGTGCGCAGTGAAACCCCGAAGCCGGCGGGAATGCCGACGCTTCCGGTATGGATTACTTGACTTTGCCCTGTTTGTGCAGGAAGCCGTCGGGCCAGTCGGTCTTGGGGGTGAAGGTGTGCTCGACGGTGTCGGGCACAATGCGCACCGGTGAGGAGAGCACAAGATTGTTCTCGTCGCCCCGGGTGCCGTAGGTCAGTTCGACCAGGTACGCCTTCCACCCCTTCGCGGGGGTATCCACCTTGCCGACCCAGGAACCGTCGGGCTGCGGTTGCAGGTCGGTGGCGGTGTACTTGTGGCCGAGGGTGTCCACACGGAAATCACGTTTGTCCGGATTGGTGGCCTGCCACAGTTTCACCGCGAGCGGCTTTTCATCGGAGGTGACTCGGATGGTGTTAGCGTCGGGGAAGGTCCAGCCGTATTGGGGCATCGGCTTCTTCTCCACAATGCGCCTGTAGAACGCGGTCACCGTGCCGACAGGATCGCTGCTTTCGAGACCGTGACCGGAATTGGGGCCATAGCGCAGCCAGGTCGGCCCCTGAAGATCGGCAAGGTAGAA
>CALDSM010000814.1 GCA_937923585.1 uncultured bacterium | reverse complement strand
CTGGGGAAGGCGATTGCCGGGCGAGTATAGGGTCCAGCCGGGACGCTGCAGGGGTGACCATGCGGCCATTTCCTCCAACTGCAGGATAACCCGGCCCAGAAGTGTCGCGTCCCCCGTGAGGCGATGGGCCGCGGCAAGAAGCGGTAGTTCAGTGGACAGTTTGCTGCAAGCGCCAAAGTCAGACATCGCCAGGGCAAAACGCTCGCGGATTTCGTCCTCCAGGACGTTGGCTCGCCCGTCTAACCAGGTGCGGTTCTTCCCCACCTCATCCAGCGTCCTTGCCCGGCGAATGACATCCTCCTTCGCCTCGGACCGTGCCTGCTCGACCAGTCTGGCCCGGTTTGCTTCCTGTTCCGGGTCGGATTTCACCCGGTCCAGCAGCGTTGTCCACGAGAACTCGGCCGTGGCGTCTTGTCCGCATGAGGGCAGGGCGAAAACTATCGCGGCGAAGGCGGAAACCATGAGGCGCATCGTTGCGGTTCCTGTGGGGTCGGTGCTGCGGTCCGGCAGTGACGTGCCATTATACCCAAATGCGCCGCGCGCGGCCCTGCTATTTGCAGTAACCGGCGTAAGACGAGTCAATCTGAAACAGGGTCACTCCGGCCCGTTTCAGGCGCTCGATATCTGCTTGGGGCGTCGTGTCCCGGCTCTTGAGAAGGTAATGGTAATTGTTGACGGTGGGGACGACAGGCACACGCAACGATTGTGCATATTTCACCGTTGCGTCATCTAGAGCGTTTCCGTGTTCAAACAGGAAATAGAGGGCTGAGACGTCCTCCCCCGCCTCTGCGGCGCGTTTCAGGCCCTCTCTTCCGGTGGCGATGCGTGCCTTGCCCTTGAAATGGGCTTTCATTTCGGCTGAACCTATAAACAGGGCATCCTTCAGGAGGTCGTTGGCCCGAAGGATCTCCTCCAGCCGCTCAAAGAAACCATCCTGTCCGAGCGACTTTTTGCCGTCAACCATCAGCCGGGCCTTTCCGCGGCATGCCTCAGCATATTCGGAGAAGCGGCACGGAGGGTGTCCCCCTACGCGCGATCGAAGGGTGCGCATGTCCTTCCACTCCAGTTCGGCTACCCGTTGCCTGACCCCGTACATGCGCATAAGGTTTTCGTCATGGTGTACTACCAGTTCCCCGTCCCGCGTTGCCTGGACATCCACTTCCACCATCCAGTATCCCTGCTGAATGGCCTCCAGTAGCGACGCGAGCGAGTCTTCGGCATGTTGTGCATCCACCACGCCGCCGCGGTGGGCTATCAATTGGACTTGCGTGCCGGGTGATGCCTGGGCGGAAAAAGCGAGCAGTAAAACCAATAGGACCGTTTTCATTGTGGTAACCTCCGGCAGTCCATTGCACGCTAGTGTAGTGAATCGCAATTGATGCCACTTAAACAAACAGAGAAGACCAAGCGA
>CALDSM010000813.1 GCA_937923585.1 uncultured bacterium | reverse complement strand
GATGGCACAGGCGGAGACAATGTGAGCATCGTTCCGAACCGGTCGGAGCGACGCGAAACTGGAATGCGAGATGAAGGCGTTCAGAACCGCCTTCGACGGCGCGGGCACGGTCAAGACCGCTTCCTGGACCAGCACCGGCGTCGGCGGCGCGGCGTTCAATCAAACCGTTTCCCTTTCGTCGAACGGTCTCAAACACTAGCGGATGCGGCTGTGCTACAACCCTGCGACCACCCCCTTCCAGCAGTACAGCCGCTGGTTCACCATGCCGTGGGACGGCTGGCAGCAGGCTGACTTCCGCGTCATCATTCCCAAGCCCGCAGCGCCCTCCAATCCCGGCGCCACTGCCCTAACCACGACATCCATTACCTGGACTTGGACCGACAATTCCAGTGACGAGACGGGATTCAAAGTCTGGGCGGACGCGGGCTCAGGTTCGCCGACCACACTGCGCACAACCACCGGCGCGGGCGCCACATCCCACCAGCAGACCGGCTTGTCTGTGAGCGCCCAGTACACGTTCCAGGTGGCGGCCACCAACAATGGCGGCGACAGCGCCAAGACCGGCGCTTTCTCCGCATGGACGCTGGCGAACACGCCGGCAGTGCCGACGGTGAACACGCCCGGGGCCACTTCACTCAACGTCACCGTTGGTTCTGCTGACGGCAATTCCGGCACCACGGAATACGCCATACGTTGCACCGATACCAATACCTGGGTGCAGGCGGGCGGTGCGCTGGGAGCATCAGCGGTGTATAAGACAGCGTAGGCTTGGGGAACCGTAACGGTCACCGGCCTCGCAAACGCGACCCCCTACACTTTCGCGGTTACCGCCCGAAACGGTGCGGGCACGACAACCGCCGAAGGCCCCGGCGCAACGGACGTGACCCTTGCCGTTATTCCCAATGTGGTCGGCATGATGCAGGCGGACGCGGAAGCGGCCATCCTCAATGCCGACTTGGCTGTCGGCGGAATAATCCAATCCTACAGCCAAAACATTCCGGCAGGCCGGGTCATCATACAAAATCCGGACCCGGGCCTTCCCGAACCCGTGGGCACCGCGGTCAATATCACGGTCAGTCTTGGTCCGGCACCCGTGTTTGTTCCCAATGTGGTCGGCATGACGGAGTCCGCCGCACACTCGGCGCTCACCGCGGCGGGTCTGGCCGTCGGCACGGTGACGCAGCAGTGCAGCAACACGGTGGCGGAGGGTTCTGTCATCAGCCAGTTGCCTGCCGCCAACCAGCAGGTGCCTTACGGCAGCGCTGTCGCGCTTGCCGTGTCCTCAGGATCCTGCACGGCGACCGTGCCCAATGTGGTGGGCATGACGCAGGCCGCGGCGGAAGGCGCGCTTGCTTGCAGCCAGTCTGGAGGTTGGCGCGGTGACGGAGCAGTACAGCAGCACGGTGGCGGTCGGCTTGGTGATAAGCCAGAGCCCCGTTGCGGGTTCCGAAGCGCCGTACAACAGCGCCGTGGACTTGGTCGTGTCCAAGGGCTCGGCACCGCCCATCACCGGCAGCATCGTCATCAACAACAACCGCTCCGCCACGAACAACCCGGTGGTGACGCTGGCGCTGACCTGGGCGGGCGGCGACGGGACCGGCGTGGTCCGGATGCGGTTCAGCGACGACGGCTCCAACTGGACGGGCTGGCTGTCCCTGGCGGCGAGCGTCTCCCACACGCTTTCGCCCCCGGGAGACGGCCACAAGACCGTCCGGGTCCAGTACCTGGACAAGATGAACAACAAATCCGCGGTGTTCCTCGACTACATCCGCTTGGACCAGACGCCGCCCACGGGCACGATCATCATCAACGGCGGCGCCGCGACCACGCCGACCCGGTCGGTCACGCTTGGTTTGACCTGGGCGGACACGGGCGCCACGGTGTCGCGCATGCGGTTCAGCGACGACGGCGCCCACTGGACCTACTGGATGCCGCAAACGGCCACTAAGACTTATACGCTTCCGGAGGGTCTCGGCTATCACACCGTGCGTGTGCAGTACCTGGACGGGGCGGGCAACTACTCCGCCGTCTACAACGACTACATCAAACTCGTTGCGCCTTAGAAAAGACACGGGACAACACCGCGCCCCGGCAAGTCCCGACAAGGGGCCTGCCGGGGCCCTTCTTTTCGGGAGCAACCGGCTCATTCCCGCAGGCAGGGTAATATGCTAGACTCTAAACGGTCAGACGGGTATTCTTGCGGTATCTTCAGAAGTGGCCGCGGTGGAAGCGGGCAGACGTCGTCCAAAGCCGCACAACAGGAGAGAGGTGGTGCAGTTTATGCCTCGGCGTTCAACTCTTTTGGCGGAGATTCATGTCTTTGCGGCTGCATGGATGATTGCCTGTTCGGCATGGGGAGCGCCGGCGGCGCCGTCCAACCCCGGCGCGACAGATGTTACCACCGACTCCATCACCTGGACATGGGCCGACAACTCAAGCAATGAAACCGGGTTCAAGGTGTGGGCCGACCCGGGAACGTCCGTGCCAACCACACTGCGCACCACCACGGGCGCAGATGCCACATCGTTCTATCAGTGGAGTGGCATCACTCCCAACATACAGTACAGTTTTCAGGTGGCCGCCGCCAATCTGAGCGGCGACAGTGCCAAGACGCCGCTGTTTTCGGCATGGACGCTGGCTGCGGTGCCCACGATGCCCGAGTTGAGCCTGGTCTCGGCCACGGCGGTGCGCATGGCCATTGGTGAGGGCGACGGCAATCCGCCAGCCACGGAATATGCGGTCCGGTGCGTGTCCGCCCTGCAGTGGGTGCAGGCGGACGGAACACTGGGCGCCTCGCCCGTGTATCGGACGGCCATGGCGTGGGGAATTACCACGGTTAAAGGTCTCACCCCCGTCACAGTCTATTCGTTTGCCGCCGTCGCCAGAAACGGCGCTGGAACCATATCCGGCCAAGGTCTCAGTGCCGGCACCCTTACCCTCGCCGTAGTGCCGAATGTGGTGGGTCAACTGCAGGAGGAGGCGGACAACGTGCTTACCACCATGATGTTGGAAATCGGCCAGGTGACTCTCCAATGCAGCAATACGGTTCCCGCGGGCGTGGTCATCAGCCAAAACCCGCTGGCAGGCGCGGAGGTGGCGGGCGGCAGCGCGGTGGCGCTGGTGGTCTCCTCGGGCGTGTGCGATGTCCTCGTGCCCAACCTGGCGGGGCAGACACAAGCGGTGGCGGAATTCCTGCTGGGTAATGCCCATCTCAGCGTCGGCATGGTTTCAACAGCGTGCAGCGCAACCGTGCCGCAGGGCCGGGTTATCAGCCAGCACCCGGAAGCGGGCCATTGGCAGCCTTACGGCAGCTCGGTTTCATTTGTGGTGTCATCGGGCCTGTGCACCGTTACGGTCCCCAACGTGGTGGGCATGACGCAGGCGGCGGCGGAGTCGGCCTTCACCAACGCGGGCTTGGCCGTCTATACGGTGACGGAAGCATACAGCAGCACCGTGGCAGCCGGTTTTGTGATCAGCCAGGACCCCGAGGCGGGCATGGAGGTTCCGTTGGGCAACTACATGGGACTGGTTGTCTCCAAGGGCTCTGCGCCCCCCATCACCGGCAGCATCGTCATCAACAACAACCGCTCCGCCACGAACAACCCGGTGGTCACGATGGCGCTGACCTGGGCGGGCGGCGATGGGACAGGCGTGGTGCGGATGCGGTTCAGCGACGACGGCTGCAACTGGACGGGCTGGCTTTCCCTGGCGGCGAGCGTCTCCCACACGCTTTCGCCCCTGGGTGACGGCCACAAGACCGTCCGGGTCCAGTACCTGGACAAGATGAACAACAAGTCGGCGGTCTTTAGCGACTACATTCGGCTGGACCAGACGCCGCCCACGGGCACCATCATCATCAACGGCGGCGCGGCGACCACGCCGACCCGGTCGGTCACGCTTGGTTTGACCTGGGCGGACACGGGCGCCACGGTGTCGCGCATGCGCTTCAGCGACGACGGCGCCCACTGGACCTACTGGATGCCGCCCACGGCCACCCGCACGCACGCGCTGCCCGAAGGGCTGGGCTACCGCACCGTTCGTGTGCAGTACCTCGACGGTGCGGGCAACTACTCGGCCGTGTACAGCGACTACATTAAGGTTGTCGCCCCGTAAGGAAAGGACAAACGGAGTCCCTGTCCCGGCGTGCCGCGTTCTGCGACACGCCGGATTCTCTTATTCTGCCCGCCCACTTTCCAAAAAAGAAGCATTGTGCTAAACTGCCATCGGTCAGTGGGCATATTTGGCCGTATTGTCAGAATTGTTCGCGGTGCGGGCGGATGGTGCTGCTGTTGCCGCACAGCGGAGAGAGGTGTAGTTCATGACTCAGCATTCAATTATCGGGATGTGGAAGTGTGTCTGTACTGCGGGGTCATTGCTGATCGTTGGCATGGCATGGGCGGGACCAGCCGTTCCTTCAGGCGCAACGGGGACGAACGTGCCGCAGGACTGGTGGTCGGCGGTGCAACGGGACATTGCCCAGTCGGAGTACAACATTACCTGGCAGGACAGGGTGTCCGAGCCGGGATTGGGTGCGGTGTGGCAGGCGCCGAACCGGGTTCAGGATCTGCGCACCTACTTCACAGGCGAGGGTCCGCGGGTCGTGCGCCGCACGGAAGGCAACGGCAACTGGACTTGGGGCCTTGAACTGGTGGGCATTGGCGCAGGTGACGGTATTGCACCGCCGTCGCCCGTCCGGGACACCTGCGCCGAGGGGAACCGCATCACCTTCGAGCGTGACGGTCTGGCGGAATGGTATGTGAACAGCCCGGCGGGGCTGGAGCAGGGGTTCACGCTGTTCGCGGCGCCCGGTTCGGGCGATGCACTGGTGGTGCGGATGGCGGTGCATGGCAATCTGGCCGCGAACATGGCGGCCGACGGGGAGGCGGTGGAGTTCCTGAGCTGGGACGGCGTTCGTGTGATGCATTACGGCAAGCTGGCCGTGACGGACGCGGCGGGAAAGGTGCTTTCCGCGAAGATGGGGCTGTCGGAGGATGCCAAGACTGTTGAACTGCGTGTAAACGCGGCGGGCGCGGTGTTTCCGGTCACGATAGACCCGCTGGCGGCCAGTTCTTCATGGGCTGCGGAGAGCAATCAGGCCGATGCATGGTTTGGCTGGTCCGTGGCCACCGCGGGCGACGTGAACAACGACGGCTACAGCGATGTGATTGTCGGCGCGCCCGGCTACGACAACGGCCAGTCCGGCGAGGGCCGGGCATTCGTGTACCACGGGTCGGCGACGGGCCTTTCCTCCACGGCGAACTGGACGGCGGAAAGCAATCAGTCAAACGCCCAGTTGGGTCAGGCCGCGGCGACGTCGGGCGATGTGAACGGAGACGGCTTCAGCGACGTGATCGTGGGCGCGCCGTACTATGACAACGGCCAGACTAACGAGGGCCGGGCCTATGTGTTCTACGGATCGGCTTCGGGTCTTGCTGCCTCGCCAAATTGGACGGTCGAAAGCGACCAGGCCAACGCCGAATTCGGCGTGGCGGTGGCCGCGGCGGGTGACGTAAATGGTGACGGTTACGGCGACGTGCTCATCGGCGCGGATTTCTACGACAACGGCCAGACGGACGAGGGCCGTGTCTACGCGTACTATGGCGCCAAAACCGGTCTTTCGACCACGGCGGGCTGGACGACAGAGACAAATGTGGCCGGTACGCTTTTGGGCGGTTCCGTTTCCACGGCGGGCGATGTGAACGGCGATGGCTACGCCGACGTCATTGTGGGCGGCAAGGGGTATGCCAGCGGGCAAACCAACGAGGGCCTTGCGGCAGTCTTCCATGGCTCCTCCACGGGGCTCGGCGCCACGGCGGCATGGTCGGCGCAAAGCGACCAGGCGGGCGCTTACTACGGCTGTTCCGTCTCCACGGCGGGTGATGTGAACGGCGACGGCTATGCGGACGTCATAGTCGGCGCCTACGGATTTGACAACCTAAAGCCGGATTATGGGCGGGCGTACGTCTATCAAGGCTCATCCTCAGGCCTGTCGAATGCCGCCAACTGGATCTTGGAAGGAGATTCTTCCGGAGGGCAGCTTGGGTGGGCCGTTGCCACGGCGGGCGATGTAAACGGCGACGGTTACGCCGACGTCATCTGCGGCGCGCCTCAATACACGGACACCAGCACGGCCAATGGCCGCATCTTCATGTGTTTGGGTTCCTCATCCGGCCTTTCCGCCGCGCCCAATTGGGCCTTCTCCAGCAGCCAGGCCGGCGCCAATCTTGGCTGGTCTGTTTCCACGGCTGGCGATGTCAATGGCGACGGTTTCAGTGATGTCATTGCCGGTGCGGCTTACAGGGACAACGGCGAGACCGACGAAGGCTATGCCATGGTTTGCCTTGGCTCGGCTTCGAGTCTTTCGGATACGAGCGTATGGACAACAACGTCAGGTCAGTCCGGCAGCTGGTTTGGCTATTCTGCAGCCACCGCGGGTGACGTAAACGGCGACGGTTATGCCGATGTGGTCGTGGGC
>CALDSM010000812.1 GCA_937923585.1 uncultured bacterium | reverse complement strand
TGCCGTTCATCCCGGCGAGTCTCGCGGCCACCGTGGCGTAGGATTTCTGGCTCACATGCGCCACAACGGAAAAGCCCAAGTCGGACGCGAGCCTGGCGCACGCCGCATAGCCTTCGCGTCCCGCATCCAGCCGGAGCGCGGTCACCCCCACGCTCCTGAGCGCAAGCAGGAATTTCGTGTCAAACTCATCGCCCGCCGTGACGCAGATCGGAAGCGGATGCTGCGACGAGGCGCGGTCCACGCGGCAAAAACGCGCCGACTTCTTCTGCACGGCGCCGCGGATTTCAATCGTGGCCTCCACCGTGTGCAATCCCCGCCCGGGCGGTGCGTCCTTCACCGCGCACCAGCGGGGAGCGTTGGCCGGAAGCTGCAAATCGCCCAGCGAGATCTCCACGGCGTCCGGCCGGTCAACGGGCTGAAGCCGAAGCCGCACCAGCGCGGTCGCCTCTTCCGGCGAGACCAGTTCCACAATCAGCGGGTCGTCCGCGTACACATAGGCAAGGGGTTGGTCCGGCGCGAGCGTCATCTGGACGTCCGCCGTGAGAAACAGAAAACTGAGCGCCGCAACGATGTTCATGATCACACCAGGAAAGGATTGGTGGCGCGCTCGACGCCGATGGTCGTCGCCGGGCCGTGTCCGCTGTACACCACTGTGTCGTCCGGCAGCGTGAGCAACTGGCTGTGAATGGACCGAATCAGCTCACCATAGTCACCGCCGGGCAAATCCGTGCGGCCGATGCTGCCTTCAAACAACACGTCCCCGACAAACGCCAGACCCGCCGTGACGAGCACAACATGTCCCGGGGAATGGCCCGGCGCATGACGAACCTCAAACTGCGTCTCGCCCACGCCCACAGACTGCCCCGCCTCCAGAAACAAGTCCGGCGCGGGCGAAGGCGGAAAGGGCACACCGAACATACGGCCCTGCTGGGCCAGTGTTTCCAGCAGCGGCACGTCGGCCCGGTGAATGGCCAGCGGCGCGCCCGTCGCGGCCACCACACCCGCATTCCCCCCGCAATGGTCGCAATGTCCGTGGGTGTTCACCACCATCGCCACCTTCAGCGTCGAAAGGTATGCCAGCAATTCCGGCGCGGCCTCGCCCGGATCGATCACGATGGCCGTCTCGCCCTCGGATACCACATAGCAGTTCATCACAAACGGTGTCAGATGAAAGGTCCTGATCTTCACGGGTGTTTCTCCAACCGGCTCATGCTAGCGCATCGTCGGGTCCGATGCAACCGGCGAAGCCGGGCGGCTGCTTCTTTCCAAAAGTACACCGGGCAAAACCCTCAGCGGATTTTGCCCGGTGCATCCAACTTGTATTCTTCCAGATTACAGCGAATCGAAATTGCGCTGCAGGTCGGTTCCGTTTTGGGCCGCAAGTTCGCGCTGCGCCAACTGCTGCACCTTGTCCTGGTAATCACTCACGCGGCAGGAAATGACGGTCGCCTCAATAGACTTCTGCGCCTCGACCGGCAGGCCTTCGCGCAATCCCCAGCGAGGCGTGTCGCTCGTGCCCAGGTTTTCATACGCGCCGATGTTCTTGCCGTCCAGCGTTCGGTAATAGACGCCCCAGTTGCCGCGCATCAGGCACTCCGCCCACTTTGCGGTTTTCGTGCCCAGTTCGTCCGTCACGGTCAGTTTCGCAAAGAAATATTCGTTCGACCGTGCAATTTCAAGTTCGCGCAGGTACAGCGTCGAGAACTCTTCCTGCAATTCCGGCGTGACCCAGTTGCTCTGCGCCGACTTGTCGCGCAGCGCCTGAACGGCCGCAAGACGCGCGGCGTGGTCGTACTTCACCGGCGTCAGGAGTATGGACTCTTTGACCTGGATCAGCAGCCGGTCAATATTGTGCTCCAGCGCTTCCTTCGTGGCAATCCGGCGCTTGTTGGCGTCTTCGAGCTGGCCCACAAGCCCCGTAAGGCGGTCGACTTCGGACACCAGGCCGCGCTGACGCGCCTGGATAATCGCCGTCTCATTCTTCAGGTCTTCATAGACCGACTGCGCATTGGCGTACTCGTCGTTCTTCTCCGTGATCTGCTGCTCCACAGCGGACAACTGCCCCTGTTTTTCCTGAAGCGTCGCGTTGGTGGACTCCAACTGACTGGTCACCTGGTTCAACTGCTCGGTCTTCGCCGCAATTTCAGTGAGAAGCTCCTTGGCCCGGGCCTCGCTAATCTCGACCCCGCCGTCTTCCGGCTTTATCTTCTGCAGCGTCTGAACCTTTTTGGTCAGCGTGGCGTTGTCCGTTTCAAGATCGGCAATCTTCTTCGCATCGGGGTTGTAGTAGAAGGGAATCGCCCCGCCCGAACTCTCATACAGGTACGGCGACCCGTAGATGCCCGCCACGAGCACAATCACGATCAGCACGAGGGCGACCAGCGTGTTTACGCCGCCCTTTTTGCCAGCGCCTTTGCCGGCCTTCCCCGCAGGCACCTGTCCGGCCTGCCCCATTGCGCCGCCCATGGGCGGCATGCCAAACCCCGCGTCGCCGCCGCCAAACCCCGTGTCGGGCCCGAAGTCTGGGACCGGTGTGCCCGCGCCTGTAGGGGTGGCATAGCCGCCGATCGGGCCGGCGCCAAAGTCCTGTTCGGCGAAAACGGGCGTCTCCATCGCCTGCGTGGGCGCCGGGGTCGGCGAAACCGGTGTGAACGAGAAACTCGAATCGGACGGCCCAAAGGCGCTGTCAAAAATCGGCGTGTCCAGGCTCGTGTCAGGGCCGGGCCCAATGTCCGGCGTCTCAGGCGAGAAATCGCTGTCCGCCGCCAGATCTTGGAAGCCCGTGCCACGCCCGCCGAAAGAGGGTATGCCCGCGCCGCTGCCGGCTCCCTCAAATCCCGGTGGTGCCGGACGGATGTTGCCGCCCGCGGGATTCGGCGTCTCGATGGGGATGTCACCGAGAGGCGGCAGTCCACTGAGGCCCGAAGGCTTCGGCTCAAAATTCCCCAATGGCGGCAATTCGGCATCCGGGTCAAATCCACCGCCTGAGTCAAAATCACTTAACGGCGGGAGGTTGCTCAGTCCCGCGTCATCGCCATTCTTGCGCTTCTCCTCCTCGGGGGTCCCAGCGCCATTGAGTCTGTCGTCGGCCATTAGACCTACCTCCGTTGAACGGTTGTCCGCTTTACACCCTAAAGGCTATGGTGTGGATTCTAGCACGCTCCATGTAAAGTGTCAAGAAATCTCTTAACCCCCCACAGTTTGTGCAAATCCCATAAACTCCGCCTGCGGTCAATTGTTATAACAGACAAAGGGCCGCGCTTCCTGCATTTCGGCTAATACGCGCGCAATCATAATTCTGCGATAAATAATAAAGGGGCGCGCGCAATATCAGGAAAGAACGACGCCAATGGTGAGCAGCAGGTTCGCATAGATCCGCTGCTCGCCGGTGACTATTTGCAGGCACGTATCCGGACCCGATGCCTCCTCATAGAAGGAGAAGCGGTCATGCGGAGTCAAAGGAACGTTGGGCAGTAGCAGGCGGAACTCGTCGAAGATTTCCGGCTCCGGTCCCTCCGCCGGCTCCATGACGGCCGCCTCCTCCACGGGCACCGCCGTGAGCAGCACCCGCAGCACCTCCGTAACCGTGGGCATGCCGGGCGCCAGATTCAGATACACCAGGCTCGCATTTTCGCCGATCATGGTGCTCGCCGGATAGTTGCCGTCGGTGATCAGAATCTTTGAACCGTGCCCTGCGGCGGCCAGCGCCTCCAGAATGTCCGGATGAATCAACCGTTGTCGTAGCATGCGCCCAACTCCCTGGTCTTGGACAATACCGCCGGTTAAGCATTCCAACGTTGTCCGACTGCTCCATCATAAGCCTGAAGGCGGCCCTCTTCAAATGGCTGTTAGAATTCGGGGGTCAATGGTGCGCCGGCCAGCAACTGTTTAACTTCCGGCAGCGTGGCCGGTGCCTTCTGGGCCACCTGCGCGAGCACCTGGGCGGCGTTGCCCCAGTCCCCCATGGCCAGATAACACCTTCCAATCCCAATGGCCGCCTCAACCGCCATGCCTTCCTCGGGAAGGTTCTTGAGTTTCAGTATCTGCTGAAACTGGGACGCGGCTCCCGCGGGATCAAACAACTTTTCCAGGACATGTCCCAGGGCCAGCCGCAGTTCAGCCTCGGCAATTGTGGCGGAACGGGCTGTGGTCATGGATCCATCCTGTCCCTGAAGCCGTAGAATAGCCTCATAGTGACGCCGCGCACCGGCGTAATTCTTCAGAATATCCTCATACGTTACCGCAAGGTTGTAATGCACACGGATGGAATTTGGATTGAGTTTCAGCGTGGACACGAACAGGCGCTCATTGTCATGCCAGTCATGATTGCGCTGCGCGGTCAATGCCACGAATACGGCGCATGCGGCACCGGCAAGCACAAGCGGCGCCCAGCGGACCCGGGAACGACCAAAGGCCAGCACGGCGTACTCAGCAACCGCCCACCAGAACCCGGCCATAGGCACATACATCCAGTGCTCGGCCATCGGTGCATTCAGCGGGAACAGCCCGGAAATGGGCACCCAGGCGGCCAGAAACCATGCCAGACCGGCCGTAATCCGGTATTGGCGGGCCGAAAACGCGGCGACGGCGGCGACCACAATGCCGCCAAGCAACAGCCAGCCCACCGGCCCAAGCCAGCCGGGAACACCGTCCAGCGTCCTTTCCATATGCAGTCCCGTGGGAACGAACAGCAGCCGCACATAAAGCGCGAAGGATTGCCCGCTTTCCTGCAAACGCTGTCCCAGCGCCGCGGATGCCGACATACCTGAACCGCCAAAACGCAGCACCGTGGTCCTTAGTACGGCATACCCGATCAGCACAAGCACCGCGCCGAAAAGCGGAGCCAAACGCGGCAGAATCGAAACCCTGTCCCCGTCCGCAGCCCGCTCCCGGTCCTGTAACCACGCCCCAGCCAGCACGATGCCCAGCAGCACGGGGTAAATGAGGCTCGATTCCTTACTCAAGAGGGCCGCGGCGAAACACATCAGGCTACCGCTCCATGCCGCCCAGCGCCCTCCCCCCGAACGGCGACCCAGTGCCAGAATCATGCCAAGAAACATGAAGGCCGCGGACATCATGTCGGCCCGACCGCTGATATACGCCACGGCTTCCGTGTGCAGCGGGTGCGCCGCAAAGAAAGCCCCCGCAATCAGGGCCGCCAATACCGGGGCGCCGACGCGCAACAGCAGGGCGTACAGGAGCAGCGCCGCGGCCGCGTGCCACGCCAGGTTAGAGAAATGAAAGACAACCGACGGAAGGTTGAGCGGCGCTTTGCCGGCCGCCGCAATCGCTTCCGGTGACGGACCGCCCGTGACGGCGTAGTCGAGCATGAAAGAGGCGGAAACCAGGGGACGGTAAAAATTCCCCTGGCCCCGCCCAAAAGCGTGCTGATCCTCGCAGAAGAGTTGAAAGAACTGGCCGGGGTCCTGCACATGCCGGTGCAGCAGCACCGAGGACATGTCGTCCCAGACCCATTCGCCGTCGAACGTGTTGACGTACGACGCGACTGCCGCCAGCAGTATCACGGCCGCCGCCAGCCACTTCGTCCGCGATGTGTCCATGCGGTTATCTCATCCCGTGCGCGGCCGGCAACGCATGCCTATTTGTCACGCGTACGCGGCCCCGGTATCTGCCACAGGAAGTTTGCGGGCTTGTATTCAATCTCGACTTCCTGCTGGTTCCCGATAATGCGCACCATGCGCAGCACTTCCGAACTGTTCGGCTGGTTGCCCAGTTTCGCCGGACGGTAGAACTCCTCGCCCTCGCGAACCTTGAACGTCTCTTTCCCACCGTTAATGGGGTCGCTGACCTCCAGGAACGCATAGAGGTCGGCACCGGTCTGCACGAATCCCGTGGACACCACCTCCGGCTTGGCCATCATCAGCTCGGCGTCCCGCTCAAGCTTCGCATAGCGGTCACTGCCCGGCTGCAGCACCTTGTAGACGTCGCAGAGCACCCTCACCTTACGCCACCGGGCCTGGTCACGCATCTTCTTGATAGTGTCTTCAACCTCACGCTGGATGATTGCAAGCCCGCCCCGGCCGTTTTCGGTGGCCGACAACTGGCCCTTCACTCCGCTGAAGGCCGAGACTAAGGGGTCCAGCGCCGACTGTCCGCCGGGGGGCAGCGGGGATTCCCCAAGCAGGGGGCCCAGCGCCTTCCGCGCGTTCTCCGCATGCTGATCCGGTGTCGGTTCAGGCGGCGGGGGCGGCGTCGGCGGGGGCGGCGGCGGCGGCGGTTGGCAGGCGGTCACGGCCACCATGGCCAGCAATATCAGGCAGATCACAAGGCATTTGTTCGGCATGTTCGGATTCCTCGAAAACAAGAAAAGTTGCTTATTGCATCCTATCATAGCCCGGCGACGGGTTACAATTCAGCGGTTTCGGCCGCTCCAATACTCCACCATAGGGGCTGCGGCGCGCCAGAAGATCGGAAGAGCACACGTCTGAACTCCAGTCACGATCAGATCTCGTAT
>CALDSM010000811.1 GCA_937923585.1 uncultured bacterium | reverse complement strand
GACCACCGAGATCTACACTCTTTCCCTACACGACGCTCTTCCGATCTGCCGATGGCCTTGATAAGCAGGACGGAGGACACCATGCGCTGGTTGAGAATCTGCGCCTCCGACAGTTCGTTGTTCAACAGGGTCTTTTCGGCAATGACCACGTGCAGATAGTCGGTCACACCGGTCTGGTACTGGATATGAACCAGCCGCAAGTATTCCCGCGCGGCCTTCACGGCCCTGGCCTGCGCATCGGCGGCCTCGGCGCGCAGGCGCAGGTCCGTCAGCGAATCCTCCACGTCAACGAAGGCGCCCAGGACCCTGCTCCGGTAAACGGCGTCAAGCTCCGCATGGCGCGCCCGGGCCTTCGCAAGGCTGGCCTTCAACTGCCCGCCCTTGAAGATGGGCAGAGAGATGCCGGGCCCGAAGGAGGCTGCGACGCTGCCCCAATTCAGCAGGTCTTTGAGGTCCGAACTCTGGAAGCCGGCAGACCCCGTCAGGCGCACGGCGGGGTAGAAATCGGCCTGGGCAACGCCGATTTCAGCGCAGGCGGCGGCGAGATTCTGCTCGCTTTCAGCAACGTCCGGCCGCTGCCGCAGCAGGTCTGAGGGCAACCCTGCGGGAACCACCGGCGGCGTGCCGGCAAGCGGGCGCACCGGCAGCGAGAAGTCGGTCGGGGCGCGCCCCAGCAACATGGCGATGGCATGCTCGAGGTCGGTGCGTTGCCGCTGCGTGTCGACCGCCTGGGCGCGCGTGGTTCCCAGCGTGACCTGGGCCTGCAACAGGTCAGTCTCGTCCGTCAGACCGGCTTTGTACTGGTTCTCGGTCAAGTTCACCTGCTCCTCGTACAGCGTGAGGTTCCGGTTGAGAATCTCATATTGCGCGTCGAAGGAGCGCAGGTTGAAGTAGTTCCGGGCGAGGTCGGCCAGCAGCGTCTGGCGGACCACTTCCAGATCGTAGACGGACGCCCGCTCCTGGGCTTTTGCAGATTCGTAGGACCGGCGGATGCGCCCCCAGAGGTCAATCTCGTAGGACAGATCAAAGGGGACCTGGAAGCGGTTGCTGGTGGTGGCCGAGATGGCGGCGCCACCCGTACCAGTGCCTGAATTGCCCGAGCCGCCCTGCGACCCGCTGCCCGTGGCGGAGCTGTTTCCCTGGGCCAGCGAACTGAGCTGCCCGATCAGGCCGGTAATCTGGTTGACCGCCGATGCGGCCTCCGAAACCTGCTGCTCGACCGAATTCGATTGCTCCGCTTTGGTCGCCGGGGCATGTGACCGTGTCGCCGAGGGATCCAGCGTTACCACGGGATAGAAGGAGCCCTTCACGTACCGCGACGAGGACCGCGACTGCTCGACCCGCGCCATGGCGGCCTTGAGGTCAAGGTTGGCCCCAAGCGCCTCCTCCGCCAGCGCGGTCAGTTCGGGGTCGTTGAAAAGCAGCCACCACTCCCGGCCGGGCCCGGACCGGGCCGCATCGTCGGCCTGCGCGCTCTTGTACGAGCCGGGGATGTTCAGTTCCGGGCGCCTATAGTCGGGCCCGGTGGTGCATGCCGCCAGCAGCAGGGGCAGCGCGAGAGCCGCCGCCGCCCGCTTCCATGTTTCAGTTCCGATGTGAATCATAACGCCTCCGCAAATCCCGCCGGGTTCGCTACTCATGGCGTAGCGCCTCGATGGGGTCCAGCCTGGCCGCCTTGCGCGCGGGAAAATAGCCGAACACCACGCCGATGACCCCGGAAAAGGCAAAGCCCACCAGCACGATGGGCGCGTTGAAGACAAAGGGAATTTTGAGCAGCACCGACAGGCCGAGCGACACGCCCAGCGCCAGCGTGATGCCGATCAGGCCCCCGAACGAGGCCAGCACGACCGCCTCGACCAGGAACTGCGTGAGAACTTCGCGCTCGAGCGCGCCGATGGCGAGGCGCGTGCCGATCTCGCGGGTGCGCTCGGTCACCGACACGAGCATGATGTTCATGATGCCGATGCCGCCCACCAGGAGGCTCACCGCCGCCACCGCGCCCAGCAGACCAGTGAGCACGCGCGTCGTGCCCGAGAGCATCATCGAAATCTCCTTCAGGTCCATGACGCTGAAGTTGTCGTCCTCGTCGGGGGCGAGGTGCCGGCGCGCGCGCATCAGGCGGCCGATGTCCAACTTGACCTTGTCGGTGGAGATGCCGTCTTTCACGGAGACCTGGATGAGGCTGATGTCATCCTTGCCGGAAATCCTCCGCTGGAAGGTGCGGAGCGGCATGACCACGGTGTCGTCCTGGTCCTGCCCCATCGTGGACTGGCCCTTGGCCTCGAGCAGGCCGATGACCTCGCAGGAAACCTTGCCCAGCCGAATCTTGCTTCCGATGGGATCCTGCCGGCCGAACAGCTTCTCGCGCACCGTCTCGCCGATGACGCACACCGCCACTCCGGACCGCGTTTCGGACGCTGTGAATATGCGCCCTTCCTCGATCTTCCGGCTGACCACGTCAAAATAGACATCGGTCGTGCCGGTGACGGAGGTGGACCAGTTCTCGTTGCCGAGTATGGCGGTGACGGACGAGGAGGACACGGGCGCAACGGCGCGCAGCGCGGTGATCTCCCGCGCAATCGCCTCGGCGTCGGCCAGTTTGAAGGGCGCGCTGCCCGAGCCCTGTCCGGGACCCATGCGCTTGCCCGGGGCGACCATCATGAGGTTGCTTCCCAGGCTTGATATCTGCTCGGTCACCTGCTTGGTGGCGCCGCCGCCAAGGGTCACCAGGATGATCACCGACGCCACGCCGATGATGATGCCCAGCATCGTCAAGAAGGACCGCATCTTGTTGCGGCGGAGCTCGCGCAATGCGAGCAGCAGTGCGTTGGCAATCATTGGACGGTCTCCCCGTGCTGGCGGTCCGTGGCAATCAGGCCGTCCTTGAAGTGAACGGTCCGCTTCGCGTAGGCGGCCATGTCCGGCTCGTGGGTCACCATCACGATGGTGATGTTGCGGTCACGGTTCAGCGCGGTGAGCAGTCCCATGATCTCCACGCTCCGCGCCGAGTCGAGGTTGCCCGTCGGCTCGTCGGCGAGCAGTACCAGCGGCTGCGTGACGATGGCGCGCGCGATGGCCACGCGCTGCTGCTGGCCGCCGGAGAGTTCGCCCGGCGTGTGGTCCTGCCAGCCCGTGAGGCCGACCACCTCGAGCGACTGCCGCGCCCGCCTGTGCCGGAACCGCAGGCTCTCGCCCCGGTAAATCAGGGGCAGTTCCACATTTTCCAGCGCGGAGGTGCGGTTGAGCAGGTTAAACCCCTGGAAGACGAAGCCCAGGTAGTGGCGGCGCAGCAGCGCGCGCTGGTTGCGCGTCAGCTTGCCCACCTCCGCCCCGCAAAAGCGGTACGCCCCCCCGGTGGGCATGTCGAGGCAGCCCAGAATGTTCATGCAGGTGCTCTTGCCCGAACCGCTGGGGCCCATCACCGCCACGAACTCACCCGGGTAGATGCGCAAGTCCACGCCGCGCAGGGCCTCCATCGCCGCCGTGCCGGTGCCGTAGACCTTGGTTACGCCGCTCAGCTCAATTATCGGCTGGCGCGTTCCGTTGCTGTTGACGTTGTCCGTCATGTGCCCGCCGCCATGTCGGTGACCAGTTCCATCCCCTCTTTCAGGGCGCCCCCGGTCACCTCGGTCACTTTGCCGTCGCTCAGTCCCTTGGTAATCGGGACAGCCGCCAACTGGCCTTCTCGCACGATGTACACCTGCTGGTCTTTCCCCTTCGGGCCGGCCTCCTCGCGCGGCGTTGACTGCTGCGCCGGGGGGTGCGGCAATATGGAACTGAGGATGCCGCCGCCCCCGCCGGCCTTGTCCTGGACCTTCGGCTTGGGCGGCACAAAGCGCAGCGCCGCGTTGGGAACCAACAGCGCGTTCTCCCGCTTGTCCACGGTGATCAGCGCGGTGGCCGTCATACCCGGCCGCAGTGCAAGGCTGGAATTGTCCACCCGCAGCACGGCCTTGTATGTCACCACACCCTCGACGGTCTCCGATCCGAAGCGGACCAGCGTGGTCCGCGCGGGAAACACCCGGTCTGGATAGGCGTCCACGGTGAACGTGGCGTCCTGGTCCGCGCGCACCACGCCCACGTCGGCCTCGTCCACGTCCACCTGCAATTCCATCTGCGCCAGGTCCTCGGCCAGCGTGAAGAGCACCGGCGACTGGAACATCGCGGCCACCGTCTGGCCCGGCTCGACGGAACGCTTCAGCACGACGCCATTGATGGGGGAATGCACGACGGCCTTGGCAAGATCCGACCGGTTCGCGTCAAGCGTTGCCTGCGCCTGTGCGACGGACGCCTTCGCGCTCGCCTCGTCCGCCTTGGCCCGGGCCTGCACCGCCTTTTGCGTGTCGAACTCGCTCTGCGAGGGCATCTTGCCGTCACTCAGCCGACGCACCTCGTTCAGCCGGGCCATTTGCGCCCCGGCCTCCTGCACGGTGGCCTGCGCCTGCAGCAGCCTGGCGCGCGCGGCCTCAAGCGACGAACTGGACTGGAGCGCCTGAGCCTCCAGTTTCGAGGTGTCAATCCGGGCAAGCACCTGGCCCACCTCCACGCGGTCGTTGTAGTCCACCTCTACGCTCTTGATGGTGCCCGACACCTCGATGCCGACCTCCACCTCCTTGATCGGCTCCAGGGTTCCCGTGGCGCTGACGGTAACCACCAGATCGCCCCGGCGCGCCTTCTGGGTCTCGTAGGCGACCGTGTTTCCGTTGCCCTGTCTGAGCCTCGGCAGGGCCGCCCAGGCGGCCACCCCCGCGAGGAGGACCAGCAGCAGGAGAATCCGCAGCCGTCGCGCCTTCGACTTGGGCCTGTCCAAGCCGAGGGTCTTGGCGACATCCATGTTCTGTTCGTTGGGTGATTCGTTCATTGTGCAGTTCCAGGATGTTGGTTCCCGTCCGCGGGGGCTCCTCGGTTCTTCCGCCGGACGGCCTTGATACCGGCCAGCGAGAACCGGAGGATATGGCTTGCGAGTTGTTCCACATCGGCCGGATCAAGTCCGAAGACAGCCCGCGGGCCTTTCTTGTCGTCCGGCCCCGGCATACCGATAAAGCACTGCGACACCACGCTCATTTCACACCAATCCACGTCGCGTTCCGCGGCCTCCGGGCCCAGAAGTTCGCGGAGAACCTTTCGCGTGAGTCTCCGGTCCTGCGACAGCCGTTGTTCGAGCAGGTCCTCCAGCAGGCCCGTGGGGTCGAACATCTCCGCCATGCGGATGCGGTGAAGGTCGCCCATGAGTTCCGGGTGGAACATCCGGCTGAGATGGGCGTGGATCAGCGCGTGCAGCCGCCGTTCCGGCGGGGCCGTGTCCGGAAGCCCCCCGTCCAACGGATAGGACTGCTCCACCTTGTGGGCCATCTGATCGAAAGCGGCGCGGTATAGGTTCTCCTTCGAAGTGAAGTAGTAATTGACCGCCGCCGCGTTGGCACCCGCCCGGCCGCAGATTTCTGCGTGGGTGGCGTCCCGGTAGCCCTTCTCGGCAAAGACCTTGCAGGCCTCCTCAAGAACGCGTTCCTTGGTGGTCTCGCCGCGTCGCCTGTCGTTCATGCCACTGTCTCCATGAGTTCAATCGTATGATTTAACTGAACAATTAAATTATACACAAGAACATTCCGCCTGTCAAGCACAGTCCTCCAATCGGGCCGCCTGCCGGCATTTCCGGCGCAACCTCGTTTGCAGAATTCCGTTGCCCGTTTCGCGCCCGCGCTGCCGGCCGTGATAGAATCGCGCACCCATGACAGCCGCAGTCCCCCTTCATAGTGACTTCGCCGCAGGCCGTATTGCCGTGCTTTTTCTGCACGGCGGCTGTGCCATGCGGTGCCGTTTCTGCATCAGTGACGCCCATTTGTCGTCCATGACCCGGACCCAGTGCATCGCGGCGCTGGACACCCTGCGCGCGCGCGGTTTTGACCAGGTGGTGCTGGGCGGGGGTGAGCCCTGTGAATGGCCGGGCGACTGGCGTTTTGCCGCGCGGGAGGCGAAGGCGCGCCAGTTTCACGTGCAGTTGGGTACCAACGGGGTTCTCCTGCCGGATGGGTTTGCTCGGACACCGCATGTGGACCGGTTCGTGCTGCCGCTGGATGCCGCGCATCCGGAACTGCACAATGACCTGCGCCGGAGCGCCCCGTCGGGCCGGGGAACCTGCACCGACCATCACGCGCTGATACTGCGACGGCTGGAGACGCTCCGCCGCGCGGAGCGGGAAGTGACGGTTTCCACGGTGGTCAATGCAGCCAACCTGGCTGAAACCGCCACCGTGGGCCAATGGCTCCACCGCTACGCGGCGCGGGGGGGGCGGGTGCATGCCTGGCATCTTTACCGGTTTATTCCCACGGGCCGCGGCGGAGCACAGCATGCCGCCGCGCTGGACATCAGTGATGAGGCCTATGAGGCCGCGGTGCTCACAGGCCGCCGCGCCGCAGGCGGCCTGCGGGTGTTCAAGCGCCCGGACATGCGCCACTCATTGACGGTGGACTTCTTCTGGCAGGAGGGCCCGCACCTGAAGGTGGGCAGCGAGGTGTGGGAAAAAGTGCCGACCGCCGAGGCCTGCTGAGCAACCGCACGCAGAAAAGGCTTCCAGCCTCTTTCGGCGACTGCCCAAACTAAGACAAAGAAACGCGGCAGGATGCCGCGTCTACGTGCTCCTCCGCTCCGGCTTCAATCCCCTAACGGCGCGAACCGGGAAGTTCGTCCACGTCGTTATATTCCTTCTCAAACCACTCGCGCCAGGAGGCGGCATACAGGCGAATCCACTCCAGCGCCGCTGCGGCCCCGAGATCCCGGCGGGCTTCCTCCGAACGAAGCCACTTATACCGCGCTATTTCGTCCCGCTGCATGGCCAGCATGCGGCGGTGACGCTCCTCGCGCCATTCTTGGGAGTGCTTTTCGAACCAGTCTTTGGCGGCGGTCTCGAAGCCCACGTCTATTCCCCGGGCCTGTGACAAGAAATACTTGTGCCGTTCGACTTGCCGCCGTTCCGCAGGACTCAGGGTCGAGATCTCTTCATGAAACGTGTCTATGGTTCGACTACACCCCGCTGGAGAGGCTTCCATCACAACACATTCTCCGTAAACCTATCTGTATACTATCAGGAATGCCCTGCAAAGACAACAAAGAAATGCCGGAAATGTCTCAATACCGGCCCGTCGTTCGGGGAATCCGGCCTTTGTTACTGTTTTTTAGCATAAAGTGTTGGTTCTGTCAAGTAAAATTCTTTCCCAAGTTTCACTTTTTGTTGCCTTGGCGGGACAAACACGATATATTGATTCGGGAGCAACGGGGACACGGTTTTGGGAGTGCCCTGCATGGACGACAGACGGATGCCGCAGAAACTTCAAATGGGAGACCCGAGGCTGGTGGTGCGGTGGGCGCGCCGGTATGCGCGCAGCCGCACAATTTCTTTCCTGGTGCAATGGGCGGTGATTGTGCCCATGGTGCTGGCCGTGGGCCTGGCGGCCAGCCTGACGAACACGGCCTACCGCACGGGGAATATGGGCCTTTTCGCGCTTTCGATGACCTTCATGGGGTTGGTGGTGGTGGCACTGGCATGGTTCTCCCTGTCGCGCTGGGGCGGCGAGCTGATTTGGCGCGTAACGCAGTGGCTGTACGGCGAGGAGGGCTACGCGGCGGTGTCGAGTCCGGCGGACCGGCAGGGGTTGCCGTTGTGGCTCACCGCCTTGGGCGGCGGACTGGTCGTGTACCACATCGTGGGGGCCATGTTGGTCAGTTTCGGCTATCTCCGCATGGCCAACTTCCAGCCCTTCTCGGCGGCCTACATGGCGCCCTATCTGTGCATATTGATCATGTACCAGAGCCTTGGATTGTGGGCCTGGGTTTGGCCGGTGCTGTACGGGGCGCACGCGGTGGCGCTGCTGTGCGGCGTGCCGGTCCGTTTTCCGAGCGCCTTTCCCCTGCTGGACATGGTGGTTCCCGCGTTCGGCTACGGCCTGATCGCCATCTTGACGGGGCACGTGTACAGCCGCTACGCGCTGCGCAAACTCAAGCGCCTGACGCGCACGGAGCTGCCCGAATTCCCGTCGGACGACGATGGGGACACCGAATCCGGAGGCGGCGCGAATGGCTGAACTTGACCGTCTCATCCACGAGCCGGCCCGGCTGCGCATCCTGACCCTTCTTTCGGGTCTGGAGGCGGCCGACTTTAACTTTCTGCTGAGCACGGCGGGGCTGACGAAGGGCAACCTGTCCTCCCACATTGACCGGTTGGAGAAGGCGGGCTATGTGGCCGTGGAGAAGTCGTTCAACGGGCGCATGCCGCACACCGAATACAGCATCACGCCCGAAGGGCTGGCGGCACTTGGGGAATACTGGCGCGAGCTGGATGCGATCCGCTCGCTGCGGGAGAAACCGGACACAGAAGCGGCGCAGTAGGCGCGCGCGGGGAGGAAACGGCCATGAATCGCATGTTTGCCTGGGCGGGATGGGTTGCAGCAGTTGTCGCGACGGTTTGCGCCGTGTGGTTTGCGCTGGACGGACAGCGCAGGGCGGCGGAGGCAACCCGCATCGGGGGCGAGGTGGCGGCACTGCGTGAAGACCTGAAGAAGACGCGCGCCGCGATGGATGAACTGACTGCCAAGAGCGAGGCGGCGGAAGCCGCCCGGGCCGCCAAGACAGAGAAGCCCGGCGCATCCGAAAAGGCGGCGACGCCAAGCTTCTTTGAATCGGCATTGGGCATGCTCAAGGGCTCTTCCACCGCGGCCGCGGGCAAGAAGATGGACGTGGCCGAAATGATGAAGGGGCTGATGAAGTCCGACGGCAAGGGGGGGCTGGGCGGGCTCGCGGCGATGTTCGAGGGGCCGCAGGGCGAGCAGATGATGAACATGAGCGCCAAGTTCGCCACAAACATGCAGTACGACCCGTTCGTCAACGGGTTGCAACTGGCGCCGGAGGACAGGCAGCAGGTGCGCGACATTCTCACGAAGTACAATTCGGAGGTGATGCGCAAGAGCATGGGCGCGCTGCAGGGCAAGAGCGACTTCGCCTCGGTGTCCACGGACACAAAGGCGCTCAAGGAACAGATGCGGGCCGAACTCAAGGCCGTGCTCGGAACGGACGGCATGGCTGAATTTGACGCCTATGAGGAGGAAATGCCGGAACGGATGCTCAACCAGTCCATGGACATGCAGTTGGGCCTGTTTGCGGGGGGGCTGACGGAGGAAAACCGGACGATGGTGCGCGATGTGCTGGTGGAGGAACTGCTGCCCGGCCAGCCCGACCCCACCGCGCCCGCTTCGCCCGACCAGATGGGCAGCCTGTCCGAAACCCAGCGCGCCGCCTTTGAGCGCGCACTGCAGCGCCTCCAGCCGTCGCTGCCGCCGGACCAGTATGCGGAGGTGGAAAGTTTCGTGCGCCAGCAGCAGGACATCATGGACATGGTGACCGGCATGATGGGCGCGCCCGCCGGGACCGGAGGCGCTCCGCCCGTTCCGGCGGCAAAGCCGGCGCAATAGAGAGTTGACGGACCTCCTGGGAGCGCCAATCTCCCGATTGGCACCTCTTGTCCGTGCGGGTCGCAGGATCGGCATCCGGAAAGAAAGCCAATCGGGAGATTGGCGCTCCCAGGATAGGCCGTGTTCTTGGCAGAAATGTTTCTTAACTGAGAGGAGACTTGAGCGATGCCAAAGAAGATTCAGGCGAACTCCATGGACCGGCGCACCTTTCTTGCGCGCGGCGGCGCGGTAACCGTCGCGGCGGCGACCGGGCTGGCGGCCGCGCGCGCAACGGCTGCGGACGAAAAGGATGGCGCGAAACTGCGGGTGGCAGTAATGAGCAAATGGCATCCGCATGCCAACGGCTATGCAAAGACGCTCGCATCCATGCCGGACGTGAAGATCACGGCCGTGTGGGACGAGGATGCCAAACGCGGCGAAAACTGGGCAAGGCAGTTGAAGGCGCCGTTCATCGCCGACTACAACGAGGTGGTGAACCGCAAGGACGTGGACGGCGTGATGATCACCGCGCCGTCGAGCATGCACGCCGACATCATGGTGGCGGCGGCGAAGGCGGGCAAGCACATCTTCACCGAGAAGGTGCTGGCGCTGACGGTTGACGACTGCAACCGCGTGGCCGAGGCGGTGAAGGCCGCGAACGTTAAGTTCTGCATCTCCTTCCCCTTCCGAACCAAACCCGCCATGCTCTATGCGAAGAAGGTGATAGACGAGGGGCTCATCGGCCAGGTGACCTTCATCCGCGTGCGCAACGCGCACGACGGCGCCAGCGGCAAGTGGCTCCCCGACTATTTCTGGGACGAAAAGACCTGCGGCGGCGGTGCGATGATGGACCTCGGCGCGCACCCGATGTACCTGAACCGCTGGCTCGGCGGGCAGCCCAAGCGCATTGTCTCTGCCTTCACCAGTGTCACCGGACACCCCCTGGAGGACAACGCGGTGTCGGTGATCGAGTTTGAGAACGGATGCCTCGGCGTGGCCGAAACGGGCTTCGTCTCCGGCGACAGCCCCTTCAGTCTCGAACTGTCCGGCACCGAAGGCAGCCTGCTCATTGGCGGCACGGACGAGGACAGCGTCAAAATCACCTCGCGGAAGCTCAAAACGCAGGGATGGATCACGCCCGACGCCCTTCCGGAGGCGCTGCCCCCCACGATTCCCATGTGGGTGGACGGCATTCTGAAGGGCACGCCAATCCCCTTCGGCGTCGAGGAAGGCACACAGCTCACCGAACTGATGCAGTACGCCTACATCGCGGCGAAAGAGAAGCGCCAGGT
>CALDSM010000810.1 GCA_937923585.1 uncultured bacterium | reverse complement strand
CGTGGCAGCGATCCCCGATTGGCTTGAGGCCACGCGGAAACTCCTTCGGCTCGGCAAACCAACTGCCCACGCCGGTCGGGAAGTGTTTCGGGAACCACGCAGCGTCGAGCCAATAGGTGTCGCAGCCGAGTTCATGGGCGGTGTCCACGGCCTTGAGTTGGCCGTCCTCGCAGGTCCATTCGGGGCGGGCGTTGTAGCGGTCGAAGGTTTGCAGCGCCACGGGCAGCCGCACCGGGCGGCCCTGTTCCTGCGGCGAGCGCAGCAGCATGAGCCTGCGCCACTGGTTCTGCGCGTTGGCGCGGTCGCCCTCCCAGGCCATGACCAGCATGCGCGGCGTGCGGATGCGCTCGCCCGGATGCAGCACCAGGCGGGTGAGCTCCATGCCCGCACGCAGGCGCACCGGCCCGTTCTCGGCACGCTCGATGCGCGAGGCCCACTGGCCCGTCCAGCCGACGGCCACGATCAGCCCCTGTTTGTTGTACTCGGTCGTGAAGAAAGGGAATGCGCTGATGGAGGATGACCGCCCACCGGTCGGCGCGCGGTCAATCTTGGCGCCGATCTCCACCCGCGTGGTTTTCGGCAGGAAACTGGTGGCGCCGCACGCGTCGCCCTCCAACTCGTGCAGCAGCAGCGCCTGCCGGGCGTCACCCGTGCGCTGCGCGATGTTCATCGCCTGCAAATCCTCAATCAACGGCGTGTCCTCCGCGCCCCGGTTCTCAAAATACAGCACCCACTCGGTTGCAGGAAAGCGGCTGTGCGAGAAGACCTCCGCGGTGACATACAGGCCCGTGGCGGGGTCGCTCCAATGCGCGATGCAATGGCCGTTCTCCAGATGGGCGTCATGCTTCCACCCGTCCAGAAAGGTCTCCGAGGAGGCACCGTTGTAGGTGAAGGAGAAGGGTGGCCTGGCATGGGCAAAGGGCAGGCGGGTTTGGCCTTCGTCAATCTGCCGCAGGGCCCCGTCGCCCATCACAAACTGCGCGTCCGCCCAGTCCGCCTGGTCACAGCCCGGACCGTCACCGCCGTCGGTCACCTTGAGGACCAGTTCCCGCGCCGTGTCATCGAGCGCCACAGCAATCGGAACGGGCGCATTGCCGCCGCGCAGCACGGGCGTGCGCGCGGCTTCTTTCCCGTCCAATTCGACGATGAACTCGACGCTGCCCTTGCTGCCCTGCGTGTCATAGTTGTTGTCCACGCCGGCAAAGGCCTTGAATGCGGCGGCGCCTTTCGGCACTATGACGCGAATCTCGCTGGTGGCGTGCGTGCCCAAACCGTGCGCGAAATCCTGTTCACCGATGCGCAGCGGCGTGTCCATGCACGACCTGCCGAAGAAAAGCGAACTGTGGTCCTGCCGCACGATCTTCACGCGGATGCAGTTTCCTTCGGCAGAATTCTCGGACGCGCCAAAGGCCTCCGCGGTCCAGCGCGCCATGTCAGCCACCATGGCCCTTGGCGCCATCACGGCGTCATCCGGCGGCGTCGCGGGAATGTCGGTCACTTCCATAGCCACCGCCGACGCCGTGCCAAGCAAAGCAACGACCACTCCGACCCGCAGCCCAAAACATATATGGTGTTCCATGACGAATCTCCCTCTTGGCGCACAGGCGCACCCCTTCATTATCTGTTCATTTCCACCGCCGATCAATATTGGTTCGTGCTATACTGGCGTCGAGGTTGGGCATGGACGGGTTCAGATATTCCGCATGGATTGGCGCGTGCATGGCGCCCGTAATTTGGGCCGGAGAACTCCTGTACCGGTGCCTGCCGGTTGCCGTCTTCCTGCTTGTCTTTCTCCTGTCCTGCGAGGCGACGTGCAGGTTTGGTGAGTACTTCTTCCCGCAGGTGCTGAGAGAGGACGTCGTGAGGGATACCGCGCTGGGATGGCGAACCCAGCCGGATTACCGGTTCTCGGGCGAACTCCGGGACGCATCAGACCGGCTCCATCACGTGGAAATCGCCATAGACGCCAACGGCTTCAGAGAATTCGGGACAAGGAAAGGGGCTCTGCGCATTCTCTGTGTCGGCGATTCTTACACCTTTGCCAAGGATGTTTCCCAGGAGGAGACGTATTACAGCGTGGCGGGAGAATTGGCGCCCGCGGACGTGTTTGCCTGCGGCACGCCGGGTCATTCCAGCCTGCAGGAATTCCTTGTCCTCGACCGGTGGCTCGACAAGGTGGATCCCGATGCCGTGGTTTGGCAGTTCTGCTGGAACGACTTCATCGGAAACGATTTGCGGCTGGCGCGTTCAAGCACGAAGAACAAGTGCCGCACGCTGCAGCCATTCCTTTCCCCCGAAGAGTCCGTTTTCTACGCGACTCCCGGCGGAGGTCTCCTGCGCAACTGCAGGCTGCCCGCCGCATCGGCATTTTTGCGTGACCTTGCCGTCTGGACCGACGACCGGACAGAGCCCGTCCGTGCGGAGGACACGATAGAGACGAGGATAGAAAGAGGTGACCCGAAGGCGCTGGAACTGCTGCATGAATCGCTGCATACGACCGACCGAATCATGGCCATGGTTCGCGCGCGATGCGGCGACCGCCCGATCATCGCGTTCGATGTCAACGGCACCCCCCCTTACCACGAGACATTTCAGCAGATCTGCGGCCGGCATCAGATTACCTTTCTGGAGAACGTTGCCGTGCGCATTTGGAAAGCATCCACGAATGGCGAGACCGTCTGCGCCGGGGACGGAGCGCATTGGAGCGCCGCGGCGCACCGCATCTGCGGAGAAGCGCTTGCCGGCATGCTGAGCGAAATGGGGAAGGAACCCCAAGGCGGCTGACAACGCGCATTTCCAGGAGTTGTTGACGGGCCCGGCGCCCGGCGCAACGCCACAAATGAAAATGCCCCCCAAGGTGGTGTATAACATGCGTCCCGTCGCCGGAAAAAACCAGGACAGAACACCGGCACGAAAGGAGTGTGCATGGGCCTGAACCAGGTCAGTTTCAAATGCCATCACTGCATCCACTGCTGCCGTGACGTGGTCTGCCTGCCCACGCCGTGGGACGTGCTGCGCATCGCCCTGAACACCGGCCAGGACCCGCATGATTTTCTGGAGTGGCTCACGCCCGAGGAAATCCACGGGGTGGACAAGGGCGACCCGACCTGGCTGAAGATAGGGGGCGAGAAATACCTCATGGCGCTCAAACGCGACGAGAAGCGGGGCTGCCATTTTCTGGACCGAAAGACGGGCTTCTGCAAGATCTACGACCACCGGCCCAATCTGTGCCGCCTCTACCCGTTCAAGCTCCATGAGGGGCGCGACGGCACGTTCAGGGGCTTCAGCCTGCACAAGGATGTGGGATGCCCCAAACACAGGGACCATGTTTACGACACCGACCCGCTGTACCAGCTCTACCTGAACGACCAGATGCACCAAGACGATTATGTGAAACTGGTTACCGCGTTCAACCGCCAGCGGCGGACTGACCGAAAGCCCGAGGACTTCCTCGACCTTTTCATCGAAGTGGTCAAAGAGTAGCCGGGAAGGCGGTTCGAGCGCCATACACTGTCGGATGTTATTCAAACCCCAGGGACGGGCTTCAAGTCCCCTTTGAAGAGGATACGGGGGGATGTTTCGCCGGTTGTATGCTGGACGCATGGTTCACATCCCCCTGAATCCCCCTTCAAAGGGGGACTTAATCGCGACCTTTGGCGGGGTTTATGCTTGCGCTGGGATTGGATGTAATCATCCCGGCAACCGGTTTCTTGGGAGAATTCCATGTCTGGAACTTTAGTGCGCGCCCCCTGGGGCGTTGTGTTTGATGTGGACGGGACCATGGTGGACAACCACGCCTGGCACGAAGCGGGCTGGATCGAGCTGGGTCGGCGACGCGGCCTGCCCATTGACGCGGACTACTACCGCAACCACATCCACTCAAAAGACAATGATGTGATTCTCGGGAACATGCGGAAGAATTTCGGCATGCCCGAACTGGGTCAGGACATTGCCGACGAGAAGGAGGGGATTTACCGCGAACTCTACCGCCCCATCCTGAAGCCGATGGCCGGGCTGATGGATTTTCTGGGCCAACTGCACGCGCAATGCGTTCCCTGCGCGGTTGCCTCGAACGCGCCCGAACCCAATGCGCGGATGATCCTGGAGGCGTTGGGCGTGGAGGACCTCTTCGCGGCGGTCATCACGCCGGGTCCGGCAATGCCGGGCAAGCCCGAGCCGGACATTTTCCTTGCCGCGGCCGCGGCGCTGGGCCTGCCGCCCGCGCGCTGCGTGGTGTTCGAGGACAGTTATTCGGGCTTTCTCGCCGCCGAGGCGGCGGGCATGCCGTGCACGGCCATTCTCCACGGCGCGTCGCCGGTGAGCCTGCCCTACGCAGCACGCACCCGAAAGCAGCACCGTGACTTCACCACGGTGCGGCTGCCGGGACTGTTGGCCGATATGGGGCTGTAATCCACGACCGGTTCGGCCAGTCCGTGTCTCCGGCTTCGGCACGCCGCCATAAGACAATCGCCGCCCCCCGCAGTACTGCGGGAGGCGGCGATATTGTTGTCAGTCTCTGAACCGCGACTATGAGATGAAAGCACCCACCAGCGCGGCCACTGTCGGAAGCACCGGAGCCGTGCAGCCGGCCATCGCGGCCTGCGCCTGCTGGGCCGACATGTTCTCCACACCGGAAACCGGGGTGTACTTGCCGAACTCGACGTGGCCGTCCATGTACAGGATGTTGCAGCCGCCCGGAACATGGTTGAACATCGTCGCGCCCGCACCGGCCGACAGGATGTCAAGCATCACGAACAGGTTGGACTGGCCCGTGTTGGAGCTGCCGGAGTTGTTGATGTCGGTAATCATGAACCGTTCGACACCTTCCTTGAGGTGGTAGATCATGTTGCCGCCGCCGTTGCCGACGCCCTTGTCCTTCCACGTCGTCTTGGTGAGATCGGCGTCTTTTGCAAAGAGCGCCATGGCCGCATACGGGTTGCCCGGGTTTACGAAGTAGGAGGCCGCCGTCATGATGCCGCCCGATTCACCGGCCGCAAGCGCGTCCAATGCGGCGCCAATCTGCGCCGGAACGGGCTGTGACGGCTTCGGCGCGGCAGCGCCACCCAGCAGACTCAGCGCCTGGACAATGGTGAATTCGCTCAGCGTGGCACAGAGTTTGGTGTTGTCAAACACCCAGCCGAAATACGCATAGCTGGCATCAATGTCGCCGGGGCGCTTCGCGAGCTGGCATGTTCCGTTGGACGGGAACAGCTTCCCAAGGTCCTTGCTGGCTTCGGGGTCCGACGGGCAGACGACAATCTTTGCATCGGTGAGGTATTCAGGGTAGATCGAACTTACGGACGGACCTGCGGCAACATCCGTCTCCGGTGTGCCGTCGTCCTTGAATCCGAGTACCTGCATCGGCGGGAACAGGCCGCCCGACTCGTTCGAGTACATCTTGAAGACCAAACCCCACTGCTTGAGGTTGTTCTGGCAGGAAGACCGGCGGGCCGCTTCACGCGCACGGGCAAGCGCGGGCAGCAGGATGGCTGCCAGAATGCCGATAATCGCGATGACGACCAGCAGTTCAATAAGTGTGAAACCCTTTCTTCGCATAAACCTTGACTCCTTTTGCTGCGTCAGTTCGGGGCCTTTTGGCCCAAGTTCAGATGGGGATGAGCACAATGACTTTACGGGGGACAACCCGTAGAGCAGGACGTTCAGTATAGCGGATTTACACGGATATTTTCAAGGCATCTCTCTTGTCACAATTGAGCATTATTACTGCATTATCACATTTTTTACCGTCTGAAGCGCCATCACGCAGTTGCCCACCCCCATGTTTACCGGCGCCGGACCCAGCTTTTCATACCGTCCAAATTCCACATGCCCATCCATGTAAAGAATGTTTGATCCCCCTGGGATATGGTTATAGAGTTCCGGATTGATGCCGATCATGTCACCCATGATCCAAATCGCGCTTTGGGCCTTTGAAGACGCGCCCGCGTTGTTGATGTCGGTGATCAGGAAGCGCTCCGCGCCCTCGCGGAGCCGGTACACGATTGCGCCCCCGCCGTTGCCCAGCGTGGGCTTGGGCGGGGTGGAGTTGTTGAGGTCCACATCGCCGTCACCCCTGCTGGCGTCCCGGCTCAGGATGAAAGGCAGCGCGATCTGTAAAATTGTTGACACAACCTGATCCGGACCCGTGCCCGTGCCGTTCAGTCCGGGGATGGGCAGGCTTGTCATGGGCACCTGCGGGTCGGCGCTGCCGGCTTTGTCAAAGAGCCATCCCAGGTAGAGATAACTGGCATCGGACAATTGCATGCCCCGGTCGGGCTGCTGGCATGGCATGGCAATGTCGGTCTGCTTCGTCACGGGATTGAGCACGTCGTCGGCCTTTGTCTTGGCATCGGACGGACAGACCAAAATCTTGGGATCAGTCAGATACTCGGGATAAATGGCCGGAATCAGCGGACCCGCCGCGAGCACGCCGCGTTTGCCGGTGGCGGGAAAGCCCGCAACGGTGCAGTCCACCGTGGCCGCGTCGCTCATGGTCACGGGGGGATACTTGCCGCCCGACTCCCCGCTGTACATCTTGAAGACCAGCCCCCACTGCTTCAGGTTGTTCTGGCAGGAGGATCGCCGGGCGGCTTCCCGCGCGCGCGCCAGCGCGGGCAGCAGGATTGCCGCCAAAATGCCGATGATCGCGATAACCACCAATAGCTCGATGAGGGTGAATCCGCGTTTCTTCATAACGTGACTTCCTTGGATGATGAATGATTTCGGCGTGGCCCAAAATGATGCGGGCAATGCCCGCAAACCGGAGCATTGCAGGATAGCACAAGAACGCCCTTCAGCGCCACGTGCGCTCCTTGGATTTGCCCCCCTCTTTGATCTAAAATGCGTGGAAAATACCATCCATTCCCGGTCAAAAAGGGATGGCGCTGTCAACCATCAGGAAGGACAAGGCTGTAATGCGACAGTACAACATTAACCTCGACCCCAAGAAGATGCCGGACGCCTGGTACAACATCGCCGCCGACCTGCCCGAGCCGATGGCCCCCCCGCTCCATCCGGGCACCAAACAGCCGGTCGGGCCGGATGATCTGGCGGCCATCTTCCCGATGGGCCTAATCATGCAGGAAATGTGTCCCGACCGCTATGTCTCCATTCCCGGCGAGGTGATGGACAAGTACCTGTTGTGGCGACCCACGCCGCTGCGCCGCGCCTACCGGCTTGAGGAGGCGCTCGACACGCCGGCCAAAATCTATTACAAGAATGAGAGCGTAAGCCCGTCGGGCAGCCACAAGATCAACACCTCCATCGCCCAGGTCTATTACAACAAGGCCGAGGGCGTGCGTGAACTCAGCACCGAAACCGGCGCGGGGCAGTGGGGCACGGCGTTGTCCATCGCCTGCTCCATGTTCGACATGAAATGCACGGTGTACATGGTGCGTGTCAGTTTCGAGCAGAAACCCTACCGCAAGAGCCTCATGGAGGCCTACGGCGGAAAGGTCATCGCCAGCCCCAGCAACACGACCCAAATCGGCCGCCAGTTCCAGACCGACTACCCCGGCACCACGGGAAGTCTCGGCATGGCCATTTCGGAGGCCGTGGAGGTGGCCGCCGCAAGCGGCGGGGCGGTCAAGTACAGCCTCGGCAGCGTGCTCAACCACGTGTGCCTGCACCAGACCGTCATCGGCATGGAGGCCAAACTCCAGCTCGAAAGCGTCGGTGAGTACCCCGACTTCGTCATCGGCTGCTGCGGCGGCGGGTCCAACTTCGCCGGCATCTCGTTCCCCTTCGTGCAGGACCGCATTGCCGGCAGGAGCAAGGTGCAGTGTACGGCCGTCGAGCCGGCGGCATGCCCCACGCTGACTCGCGGACCCTTTGCCTACGACTTCGGCGACACGGGCCAGTTCACCCCGCTGCTGAAGCAGTACACGCTGGGCCACAACTTCATGCCGCCCGGAATCCACGCAGGCGGCCTGCGCTACCACGGCGTCGCCGCCACGGTCGCCCAGCTCAAGCGTCTCGGGCTGATTGACGCCGTGGCGCTGTGCCAAAACCCCTGCTTTGAGTCGAGCGTGCTCTTCGCCAAGTGCGAGGGCATCATCCCCGCGCCCGAATCGGGCCACGCCATTCGCGCCGCCGTCGAGGAGGCGCTGCGCTGCAAGGACTCCGGAGAGGTCAAGACAATCCTCTTCAACCTCAGCGGACACGGCCACTTTGACATGACCGCCTACGACGCCTACCTGCGCGGCGATCTGCAGGACCTCGAACTCAGCGAGGAAGCGCTCGCGCTCGGCGCGGCCAGCATTCCCAAGATAGACTAATCCCGTCAACGGAAAGCGGAACCAGAAATCACGCCCCCGGGTTCATGAACCCGGGGGTTTCTCACTTTTGGGCCACCCTGTGCCGTCAGCCTGAAATAGGCCCGTGGCCGTCAGGTGTTTTCTTTACAGAAAAATGAAAGGAGCATCTCATGGGAATGCAATGGAAAGAACAGAACGGCGGAGAGCTTCTGGAAGTCCGGATGAGCGGAAAAGTGGCCCATGACGATTATGAGCGCTTTGTTCCCGAGTTTGACAACCTGGTAAGAGAGAAGGGGTTGCTGAACATTCTGTACGACATGACCGACTTCCAAGGCTGGACGCCGCGCGCCCTGTGGGACGAAATCAAGCTGGACTTGAGGCATTTCGGTGATGTGAAACACGTGGCCATGGTGGGCGACAAGAAATGGGAGGCGCAGATGGCCATGCTCCACAAACCGTTCACCCGGGCCCAAGTGCGCTATTTCGACCGCAGCAAGATTGATGAGGCCAGGAACTGGGTCCAGTGCCACTGAGGGGCGCCGTATTGCCTCTGTAATTAAAGGGGCGGGCTCTATGCCTTTGGACCAAACCCCGCGATGCACTGGTCTTCGCGGACAACCTTGCGGGGGCCGCCATCCAGACTGGTGGACCAGTCCTGGGTGGCCGCTTCGGCTTCAAAGTTCTCAAGAATGCCGAGCGCCTTGGCCCGGTCGTAGATGAGTTGCCACCCGCAGTCGAGGCCTTCACGCACTTCGCACTTGCCCTCGCGCGAGCCGCCGCAGGGGCCGTTGAGCAGACGCTTGGCGCAACGGGTGAGCGGGCAGATGCCGGCGAATTCGCCGAGACGGCAGGCACCGCATCCGGCGCATTTTTCGGTCCATACGCCCTGCGACTCGAGGATGCCGATGAACTGCGTGTTCAGACCGGGGTAAACCGGTGTGTTGGGGAAGCGCTCGGCCAGCGCCTGCACGCCCGCGCCGCAGCCCAGCGACACGATGGCATCGTAGCCTTCCACGCGCCCCGCCAGGATGTCTATGAACGCGTCCTCGCATTGGCGCTCGATGGTGTACTCGTCCACCTTGGTGTCGCCGTGGCCGGCGAGTTTGAGCGACATGCGCAGCGCCGAGCCCAAGATGCCCGTCTCGCGCTCGCCGCCGGCCAGGCAGACGGTGACGCAGGTGCCGCACCCGACCAGCAGGACGCGCTTGTGCTTTTTCACCATGTCGCGAATTTCAGGCACTTTCTTGCGATCGGCGACTATCATCTGTTTTCTCCTGCAATGGCCAGCGCGGCCTTTTCACTCATTTCCTGAATGGAACTTTCCACTTGCCCGCGGTGCACGCGCAGGGGGCTCAGCCCCAGCTTCGCGATCCGCTCACTCATCTCGGTAACGATCTCGGCGAAGCGGGTGCCCTCCGCCGAGGACAGGTTGAACATTTCCAGGCGCTCGGGCTCAATGCCGATTTCCTGAAGCATCATCCTGGCGCGCTCGACGCGGCGGCGGGCGCGGAGGTTGCCCTCCTGGAAGTGGCAGCCGCCCTCAAGGCAGCCCGCCACAATCACGCCGTCCACGCCGCGCTCAAAGGCGGCGAGCAGGTAGTTGATCTCGACCTTGCCGGTGCAGGGCAGCCGCAGCACGCGCACCGTGCCGGGATACTTGAGCCGCATGGTGCCGGCCAGGTCCGCCGCGGCGTACGCGCAGTAGTGGCAGCAGAAAGCGACAATAATGGGTTCGTTTTCCATGACGCTATTCCAGTCCTTTGTGCAGTCGGGGCTGCGCAATGCCGACCTTTTCGAGGTAATCGCCTTCCTGGACCCCGCCGGCCGGGCCTTCCAGCAGCAGGTAGTCCAGCGCGCGCAGAATCTGCGTGTCGAGGTAGTGGTGCAGTTGGATGGCCTTGGCCGGGCATTCGGCGGTGCAGCTTCCACAGCCCATGCACACGACGCCCTGGATCTCGGCCTTGTTGCCCTCCCCCACCTCGGGCGCGTGATAGGGGCAGACATGCACGCAGGTCATGCACGAGATGCACTTGTCCGGGTCCACCCAGGCCACCTGCCCGCTGACCGGCATGGCCTTGCGCGACAGAATCGAGGCGGCGCGTCCGGCCACGGCGTTGGCCTGCGAGATGGTCTCGCCGATGCTCTTGGGCGCGTGGGCCGTGCCGCAAAGGAAGATGCCTTCGCTGGCGAAATCCACCGGACGCAGCTTGACATGCGCCTCCAGGAAGAAGCCGTCCGCATTGAGCGGCACGCGCAGCAGTTCGGAGATCTCGCCCCGATCCTCCTGCGGGACCATGGGCGCGGCCAGCACGACCATGTCGGGGGCGACTTCCAGCGTGCGGCCCAGCGCGGGCTCCTGCACGCGCAGGCGCAGCGCGCCGTTCACCGAGAGCTCCGGCGGTTGCCCGGCCTCGTAGCGGACGAAGATCACGCCCTTCTCGCGGGCTTCGCGGAAGGCGGCCTCGCGGAACCCGTAGGTGCGCATGTCCCGGTAGAGCACCATGATGCGCGCCTCGGGGTAAAGCAGCTTCAGTTCGAGCGCGTTCTTCACGGCGGTCGTGCAGCAGACGCGGCTGCAATAGGGCCGCTCCGCGTCGCGCTGCTCGACGCACTGAATCATCACGACCGTGGCCTTCGCCGGCAGTTTGAGCGTGCCCTGGTTCAGGCGCTCCGACAACTCAAGCTGCGTGAGCACTTTGTCGCTCTGCCCGTAGCCGAAAGTCGTTGGTTTGTGCTCGTTCGCGCCCGTGGCCACGACGACCACGCCGTGCTTGACCTTCTTGGTCTCGCCGTTCACCGCGATCTTGCTCGTGAATCCGCCGACGTGCCCCTCGACTTCCGCCGTCTTGGCGTTGAGGTGGACGCTGATGCGGCTGTCGGCGTTCACCTTCGCGATGGATTCCTCCAGGAAGCTCTGGATGTTCTGGCCGTCAAGGCTGCGGTTGACGCGGCGCGCCGTGCCGCCCAGCGCGCCGGACTTCTCGACCAGATGCACCGGAAAGCCCTGGTCCGCGAGCGCCAGCGCGGACGTCATGCCGGCAATCCCGCCGCCCATGACCAGCGCGCCCTTGCTGACGGGCACGGTGGCCTCCTTGAGCGGAACCGATTCCGAGGCGCGGGCGACGATCATGCGCACCAGTTCGCACGCCTTGTTCGTGGCGGCTTCAGGATTGCCCGCATGCACCCACGAGCACTGCTCGCGGATGTTGGCCATTTCGAGCAGGTAGGGGTTCAGGCCGACATCGCGCAGCGTGTCGCGGAAGATCGGCTCATGCGTGCGCGGCGTGCAGGAAGCCACCACCACGCGGTTAATCCGGTTTTCGACAATGATCTCTTTCATGCGCGCCTGGCTGTCGTCGGCGCAGGTGTAAATCGTGTGGTCCGCAAAAACGACGCCGGGCAGCAGCCGCGTCTTCTCGACAACCTTCTCCACGTCCACCACGGACGCGATGTTGCTGCCGCAGTGGCACACGAACACGCCCACGCGCGCAGGCTCATCGGTGATGTCGCGCTCGGGCGGATACTGCTTCACGCGGACTTCGGAACCGCGCGAAGCGGACAGCAGTGCCATCGCGCGGGCGGCCGCGCCGCTGGCCTGCATGACTGTGTCGGGGATATCCTTGGGCTCCTGGAAAGTGCCGCCGACAAAGACGCCGGGGCGTGACGTGTCCAGGGGATGGAGTTCGGAGGTCTGCGCAAAGCCCCACTGGTTGAGGGTGATGCCGATGTTCTGCGCCTGCCCGAGCAGCGCCTCGCTGGGTTCGAGACCGAGCGAGAGCACAACCATGTCAAACTCCTCCTCAACCTGCCTGAGGTCGGGGCCGAAGTAGCGGAGCGCCAGGTTCTTCGTGTCGGGCATCTCGAAGGTGCGCGAGATGAAGGAGCGGATGTAGCGGACCTTGTAGTCGTTCTTCGCGCGCTCGTAGTAGCGGTCAAAATCCTTGCCAAAGGCGCGCATGTCCAGGAAGAACACCGTGACCTGGAGGTCCGGCTCATGCTCCTTGGCGAGAATGGCCTCCTTGGTCGCGGCCATGCAGCACACGGACGAGCAGTAGTCGTTGTCGCAGCCCGAGTCGCGCGAGCCGACACACTGGATGAAGGCCAGGCGCCTGGGTGTCTTACCGTCGGACGGGCGCAGGATGTGGCCCTGCGTGGGACCCGAGGCCGACAGGATGCGCTCAAACTGCACGTTGGTGACCACGTTGGCGGCGTGGCCGAAGCCGAACTCGCCGCGCTTTGCCCCGTCGAACGCCTCGAATCCGGGTGTGAGCACCACCGCGCCGATTTCGAGTTCGCGCTTGGCGGGCGTCTGGTCGTGCATGATGGCGCCGGCCTTGCAGGCCTCGACGCAGCGCATGCACTCGCAGCACATGCCGCAGTTGAGGCAGCGCTGCGCCTCCGCCTGGGCCTCCGCCGGGTTGTAGGTGTACTCGACTTCCTTGAAGTCCTTGACGCGCTGTGCCGGGGGAAGTTCGGCCTGCGGGACGCGGTCCTTTTCGCCCAGCTTCTTCCTCAGTTTCTTCAGGTCGGCCTCGCTCAGCGGATTGCAGGCCTCTTCCCGCTTCTTGAGGCCCGTGTCCAGCGGCTGGCCGGTGAGGTAATTGTCTATGCCCTTCGCGGCACGCTTGCCGTGGCCGATGGCGTCAATCACGCTCGACGGGCCAATCACCACGTCGCCGCCGGCGAAAATGCCCCTGGTTGGCGTAACCATGGTGATCTCGTCGGCGACAATGGTGCCCCATTTCGTCGTCTCGAGACCGAACAGTTCGCTCATCCTGCGGTCCACCGACTGGCTCACCGCCGGGATCAGCGTGTCGGCCGTGATCGTAAACTCGGAACCCTTGACCGGAACGGGACTGCGGCGTCCGCTGGCGTCCGGCGCGCCCAGTTCCATGCGGATGCACTCAACACCCTTCATCACGCCGTGCTTGGAAATCACCCTGGTCGGTGCGGCCAGATACTGGATGTCAATCTTTTCTGCAAGCGCGGCATCGATTTCACACGGGTCCGCGGGCATTTCCCCGCGGGTGCGGCGGTAGACAATGGTGACCTTGTCCGCGCCCAGGCGCACCGCGGTGCGCGCGGCGTCAATGGCGGTGTTGCCGCCGCCCACGACGACGATATTCTCGCGGAGGAAGGTCCTCTGGCCCAGCGCGTGCCTGCGCAGGAAATCGGTCCCGTGAATGACACCCTGGCAGTCCTCGCCGGGAATGTCCAGC
>CALDSM010000809.1 GCA_937923585.1 uncultured bacterium | reverse complement strand
GGCGACCACCGAGATCTACACTCTTTCCCTACACGACGCTCTTCCGATCTATGCACCGGCGCAATGGCCTTGGTGCGCTTGGTAATGGCACGTTCAATCGCGCCGGGGTCCAGGCACAGCGAGTCGTCCACCTCGACAATGACCGGCACGGCATTGCAGGCGCCGACCGTGGCCGCCGTGGCAAAGAACGTATATGCCGGCACAATGACCTCGTCGCCCGCGCCGACACCGAGTGCCCGATAGGCCGCGACCAGCGCCGAGGTGCAGGAGTTTACCGCCAGGCAGTGCTTTACGCCCACGAGGTCCGCCATGGCCCGTTCGGCGGCCTCGACCCGGCTGGGCTTGGGGTTGTAGTAGCGAAAGAGGTGCGGCCCCGACACGGGTTTGGAAAACACGAGGGCGTGAATCTCTTCTTTTACCCCCGGCGCAAAATCCCACAGGTCAATCAACCCCCATAATTCGTCCGCGCCCAGCTTCGTCGGGTACGGCCCCAACTGCGCCGCCGCCTGCGGCCCTCCGTCCATCGCCAACCGGTCCCAGTCACTCATGCGTTGCCTCCTTTTTGGCCGCCATTGTGCGACAGACGGGCCAGGAAAATCACCCCTGCGGCGCGGGCACGGGTCAAGCGTGCCCCCCCCGCAGTGCAATTGCCATGTGATTGAGCCGGGATCCGCCGCCGACCGCGGCTGCGGTCAATCCTCATCCGTCAACGGAGACACGATCTTGGGGGCTGCGCCGGGCGAATCCTGGCAAGGGCTGTCGGCGTCCCGGTGGGATTCTCTCGTGGCGATCAATGCGGCAAGCGTGACCAGCGCCGCGACGGTCAGGTACAGGCCGACGTGGGCCAGGCCGTAATTCTTCGCCAGCGAGAGGGCGATGTAGGGCGCGAGCGACGCCCCCAGGATTCCCGCGAGGTTGAACGTCAATGAAGCGCCCGTGAAGCGCACCTCCGCGGGAAAGAGTTCGGAAAGCAGGGTGCCGAGCGGTCCGTAGGTCAGGCCCATCAGGGCGAGGCCCATGCACAGGAAAAAGACCACCAGCAGGGGGCTTCCGGAACCAAACAAGGGCGACAGGAGAAAGCCGAACAGCGCGATGGTCACAGTGACCCAGATGAGCGTGCGCCGCCGCCCGAAGCGGTCCGCCAGTATGCCGGAAAGCGGTATGGTGGCGCCGTAAACCAGCGTGGAAAACATCTGCATCCGCAGAAAAGCCGGGCGCGTGTAGCCAAGCGACGAGGTGGCCCAGCTCTGCGTGAACACGGTCATGATGTAGAAAAGCGTGAACGTGGTCATGGCAATGAACACGCCGAGGAAGAGCGCCCGCGTGTGCTGCGTTGCCACGGTTGCCGTCGGAATCTTGACCCGCCGGTTGTTCTTCAGCACCTCCTCAAAGGCGGGGGTTTCGGTGAGCCGCAACCGCACATACAGGCCAAAAAGGATGAGGACTGTGCTTGCCAAGAAGGGAAGACGCCATCCGAAACTGAAGAACTGCTCGTCGGTCAGCCACTGGCTCAGCACCAGGAAGAAACCGCTGGCCAGGATAAAGCCGATGGGTGAGCCCAACTGGGGGAACATGCCGAACCAGGCGCGCTTGGACGGGGGGGCGTTCTCCGTGGCGAGCAGCACGGCGCCGCCCCATTCCCCGCCGAGGCCCAGCCCCTGGCCCAGGCGGCACAGCGCCAACAACAGCGGCGCGACGGTCCCGATCGCGGCGTAGGTGGGCAGCAGGCCGATGGCGACCGTTGAGACGCCCATGGTCAGCAGCGCGGCCACCAGGGTCGCCTTGCGCCCGACACGGTCTCCGAAATGGCCGAACAGGGCGGACCCGATGGGGCGCGCGAAGAACGCGATGGAAAAGGTCGCCAGCGATTCCAGTGTTCCGGCCGTCGGGTCCGAACTGGGGAAGAAGAGCTGCGGAAACACCAGGACCGCCGCGTTGGCGTAGATGTAGAAATCAAAGAACTCGATAGTCGTCCCGATCAGGCTGGCAAGCAGGACCAGCGCAACCGGGTTTCGTGGTTTCTCGCCATCAGCCAATGCGTGCATCACATTTCCTTCATGTTTTTCGTTGGGGGGCAGCGGCCCGTAATTTAGCAGCCCCTTGGCGATTGCGCGGGCTGTTTGCTTCTTCTCTCTTGCTTTTGCCCTTGCTCCCGCTCTTGCTCGAAATTGGTGAGAACTGCACACAATCCGCAAACCGGAGCAAGAGCTAAAAGAAAGTCCTTCGTGTGAGTCGGCTAAAGCGTTGTGTAATTTTGAATACTCGCTTCCGGCACAGGCCCATCAGCCATCGGTCACGGCGCCACCAGTTTGATGTAGTCGTTGTACACCAGCGAGTAGTTGCCGGCACCGTCGAGGTACTGCACCCGCACTGTGTGGTAGCCAATTCCCGGCGGCAACATATACGCGTGCGCAGCCTCCGGGGGCATCCAATAGGTCCAATGGGCGCCGTCGTCGCTGAAGCGCATCCGCGAAACCTGGGCGCCGTTTCCGTCGGCCCAGGTCAGCCCCAGCGTGACCGACTGCGTACTGGTGGTCAGCGCGCCGTTGTTGATGATGATGGTGCCCGTGGGCGGGGTCGTGTCCAGGCGGATGTAGTCTATGCATGCCGCAGAGCGGTTGTTCGCCTTGTCGAGGTACTGGACCCGTACCGTCCTGTGCCCGTCCGGCCCCGCGGGAAGCGTGTAGGCCCGCGCGGCCGCCAACGGCTCCCAGGCGGACCAGGTCGCGCCGTCATTGCTGAAGCGCATCCGGACCACGCCCGAGCCGCCGGCGCTGTCGTTCCAAGTCAGCGCCAGGGAGACCGTGGGGTTGTTCGTGGCGGAGCGGTTGCCGTTGATCAGCACCGTTCCCGTCGGCACCGTTTTGTCCACGGTGTAGGCCTCGCCGCCGGTGAAACTGCCGTTGCCGGCGCCCGCCCCCCCCAGGGGCGCCGCGTTCGCGTCGGTGATGGTGTCATTGTCGGCGAGGTCCAGGCGGATGGTGCCGTCGCCGGTTCCCGTGCCGACCGCCACGGTTCTCGTGTCGCCGGTGTCCGCCGAAACCGAAGTCACTGATGCGCCCGACACGCCCGTTGCGGTCAGGGCGAAATCGGCAGAGTCAACGCCGGTCACGGGCCGGTTGAAGGTGACCGTGAAATCCACCGAGGCGGCGTTCGTGGGGCTGCCGCCGGCGCGCACGATCGAAAGTACCTCAAGCGGGGAGAACTGGGCCTCGTAGGCGCCGATGTCGTAGGTCAGGCCGTCGCCGCCGAGACCGGGATAGTCCACCGGCCGTGGGGACATTTCGAGGTCCGCGGGCGGCGCGCCCGCGCTGGTGCCGTAGTCAATGGCGCCCGAGCCGACGCCCAGGTGATAGTCCGCGATCTTGTAGGCGCTGCCCGCGGGCGCAATGCCGGTCACGTCCCCCCAGATGGTGATCGTCGTGGCCGTGTTGCTGATGACGGACCACTGTTGGCGCTGGGTCGTGTTGGCGTTCAGCATCCGCCCGAGCAGCCCGTTGTCAGGCGGATAGGACGCTGCCGCATCGGTCAGCGTCGTCATTCCGTTCGTCACGGTGGGCGCGGCGGTCCAGGTCCCGCGGACGCCGTCCGAGCCGTCCATCACAAACTTCGGGTCCGCGGCGATATCGCCGCCGTTGCCCGAAAGCGCGTTCAGGGAGACGATGGACAGGCTGCTTCCCGTGTCGTTGTCGTAGTAATTGCCGTTGGGGTTGTTGTTGAACAGGCAGTGCGAGACCGTCGGGTCCGAGCCGCCGTCGCCCTCATAGATGCCGTACTTGGTGTTGTTCTCAAAGAGCGTGTTCTTGAAGACCGGCTTTGAACTGCCCGTGAGAAACACGCCGCCGCCGTTCGCGCTGCCGGTCGCGCTCGAATTGCTGCTGATGGTGCAGTTGACGAAGGACGGCGCGGAGCCCGTGCAGTACACGGCGCCGCCGCCCGAGGCGCCGGTGTAATTGCCGCTGAAGAGGCAGTTGGTGAAGGTCACCGGCGAGTTGGACGCCAGATACACGCCGCCACCGCCCGCGCCCGATCCCAGCAGGTTGTTCGCCGCCGAGTTACCGCTGAACGCGCAGCCCGAAAAAGAAGGCGTTGACGCGCTGCAGTACACCGCGCCGCCCATGGCCGACCCAAACCCGGCCTGCTGCGTGGCGACGTTCGCATAAAAGATGCACCGTGTGAATGCGGGCGACGAACCGCCCGTGCAGTACACGCCGCCGCCGTTGGTCGAGGCGTAGTTGGCCCCCATCGTGCAGGACTCCACCGTGGGCGACGAGGCGCTGCAATAGAGCGCCGCGCCCCCCGCGGACAACAGCAGTGGGCTCTGGCTGATGCCGTTGCCCAGGAGCACGCACGTGGAGATCAGCGGCGACGACCCGGCCAGGCAGGCGATGCCGCTCCCGTAATCCGACGCCACGTTCCCGACGATCAGGCAGTTCGCAATCGTGTTGGTGCTGTTGAGGCTGCTGCAGTAGATCCCCGCGCCCAGTTTGTCCTGGCCCGACCCGTTTGCCAGACCGCCCCCGACGGACATTCCGTCCAGACGGGCGTTCGTGAGCCCGTTCATGGTCACCACATGATAGCGGGTGCCCAGCGTGCTCGCGTTCAGCGTGCTCCCGTTGGCGAGAATGTTGCGGTCACCCACGGCGGCCTCGGTTCCCGCAAACCCGCCATAGAGCGACAGGTTCGATTTCATGGTTATGGTTTCGACGTAGGTTCCCGCCTTCACCCAGACCGCGTCCCCGCTGGCGGCGGCGTTAATGCCCGCCTGCACGGTCTTCTTCGCCGTGTCCCACGACAGGCCGTTGCCGCTGTCGTCGGGCCGGGCGGCATCCACGTAGAATGTCGCCGCCTGCGCGGCCGCCGTACAGGCGACCAGCGCAGCGAGAAGGCAAACCGCAAGACCCCTGGTGAGTGGAACCCGTGGCCCGGGTGACAAAATATCTTTGCGCAGAATGGGTTTCATGGAGGGATTCATAGCTTTCCTTTCACGGCACTTCCAGGTGCTGAGCAGATCATGCCAAGACGCCACATGGCATGGATTATAACATTATAATCAGAGCGCACGGATGGATACGGCACGCGGTCCATATGCCGTCCCCTGCGGGTTCCTCCTGGAGACACATTGACCCCCCATGCCGCAACTGCTACATTGGGCCAAGAGCAGGTCAATACCTGCTACGGTGGGACTGCCGGTGCGCGTCTTCAAGGAGAGAGGAATGGTGCGGATTCTGGGCCGTGTCTGGGCATGCGCGGTGCTCGCCGTGCTTTGCCCGGCATGCAGTCCGCGACCGAATGATGTCCAGGCGCCCCAGCGCCCCATGGAACTGCGCCCCTTTGACAGCGTCAAGCGCGCCGGGTCCGACCTTCGCTCGTTCCTCTTCAAGTGGGTTGACCTGCCGCATCTCATAAAACTGGCAGACAAGGAATACACGCGCCAGGCGGTGCTCGACCACTTTGAACGGCTCAAGTTTGACCCGTCGCGCCTTACGCTGCAGGAGGGCAGTGACGTTCGCGTGTATTTCGTCGGCGAGGGCAGCGGATACACCGACAGCCTCTGTGTCAACATGGACGGCGTGGGCCCCGACGAAGGCCTTCCCAAGTTGCTCTTTCCCAACGCCAACACCAAAGTGCCACTGGACCGGTCGGCGGCACTGATGAGGAAACGCCGGGCTTTCGGGCAATGGAGTTTCGGCGACCGCTCCGAAGCGGAACCGCTGCGTCCCGGCGATTTTGTGGACCTGGGCACCGTGCCCGCCGGCAAGACGCTCAGTTTCTTCCTCATCGTGAACGGCGAGCAGGCGTACACGCCGATTGCGGAGCGCAACCCGGACCAGAAAGCCCACATGGTTGGGATGGCCGTCGAGAACTCCCCTTATGTATTGATCAGTTTCGAGGACATGTTCGGCCTCGGTGACGCTGACTTTGAAGACGCCGTGTTTGCCGTTGAGGTCTCCAACGGCAACGTGGAGGCGCTGCTGGGCCGTTTCGACCCCTGGGGGAAGGCCAAGCGGCTTGCCAAATGGATCGTCCTGCTCGCCGCGGTGATTGGCGCGCCGATTGCCGCCGCGGCGGCCCGTAGGCAGGCGTTGCGACGCCGGTGGCTCGGGCATTGCCGGGAGGCGGAGCGGCTTCTCGCGGAACGGCGGCCGTCGGATGCGCTGACCGCCGCGCGAAAGGCGGAGCAGCATGCGCGGAGCCGCGCGGAAAAGGGGCAAAGCCGGGAACTCATCGTGGCGGCGTCGGCGGCGTGCGGCGATCTGGCCGGCCTTTCCGACCTGTATGACAAGACGCCCGAACTCTTCTCGCAAAACGAGGCCGCCTCACTGGCCATCGGCCGCACGCAGCTCGCCACGGACCGTCCGGACGCCTACGGCACCCTTCGCAGGACTTGGGAGAAGCGCGAGACGGCCGTCTCTGCCTGGCTGGCGCTGGACTGTGACGCCCTGGTCAGGGCGGGCCGCCCCGCCGACGCGCGGGAACTCTTGGAAAAGACGCAGTTCGCCGGCAGAAACGACGCGCCGCGCCTGGCACGCCTGGCATCCCTGCTTGCGGAGACCGCGCCCGCGGAGGCCGAGGAACAGGCGGCGCGCGCCGCGGCCCTCCATCCGGCGTTGGCGGACGTCCACCTGCTCCGCGCCGAAATCCTGGAGGGACACGGAAAGTTGCAGTCCGCACACGCGGCATTTTCGGCCGCACTGGACGCCGCACCCGCCGACCCCATCGCGCGCGACCGCCTGGCCCGCTTCCACTGCCGCGTCGGTCGGTATTCCGCCGCAGTGCAGGTGTGGCAGGCGGGACTACGCCCCCCCTCGCTCGACCTCATCTGGACCCAGTTCCTGTTCTGGTCGCGGGTAGCCTGCGAAATGCCCCTTGACCGGGCGTCGCTGGAGCCGCCGCCGGGTGCGCTGCGCCCGCTGATTGACTATCTGACGGGGCTGGAACCGGAACGGTTCTGGAACACCGCCCGGTTCAATGCCGTCGCCAAGCGCCACCCGGTGCTGTTGGCCCGCCAGGAGGTACACTGGCTGCGCATCCTGGAATCGCTGCGCGTCCAGCATGAAACCGAAGCCCGGTGGCTGCTCAGTTTCGAGCGCGACGGCCGCGAATCGTGGCATCCGTCCCTCGAAACCGCCCTTCTGCGCATCGTCCTGTTCCGCCAGACCGGGTCCCTGGGTCCCTTCCGTTTGGAGAAGGAAGACATGCCTTTCCAGTACCTCCCGCAACACCCGTTCTTCGCACAGCTTGAACAATGCGCGCAGAACAACGCGGAATCCCTGCCGGGACCGCTGGCGGCATTCCTGAAGAGCGACTGCGTTTTCGCCGCAGCCTGCTTCGCCGCTGGCTGGACACAGGCCGGAATCCGCCTCGCCCGGAACATCACCATAGATTCAAGTGCCCCCGAGTGGACCGCCCCGTTTTGGAAGAGCGTGAGATGAGTGCGGCCGCGCCCGGGGAAAGCGGCGGCTTGTCCGCCTTTGGCGGGGCATGTCCACCGCAGTCCACAATAATCTCCGCCGCGGTCCGCAACCCCGCTGCGGTCAAATAGAAGCATCATCTCCGTGCGGCGTGTTGCCCACGCCGTTGCCCATTGTCTATCCTAGCAGCGGGACGGGATGATGCGTCTCAACCGGTCTGTCCGGCGGATAAAGGAGCAAGGATGGCAGGGCCGTACTCGGGTTGCAACGGGAGGACAATGGCGAAACCCCGATATGGGTTTGCCGCCGCGGCGTTCGTCCTGTTCGGTCTGCTGGTGTCCGGCATTGCCCCTGCGGCGGCGCTTCAGGCGGGTGTTGCCCGGGTGGATATCACCGACCGGGACGCCGGGCCGGTCAATGACCCCCTGTACGTGAAGGCGCTGGTGCTGCGGAATGACAGCGTGACCGTGGCGCTGGTCACCGTGGACGCCGTGGCCCTGGCGGAGATTGGGCGCATCGGGAACGACTACCTGGGAACGATCCGCGCGCGCCTCGAAACGGAACTCGGCATTCTCCCCGCAAACCTCCTGGTCAATGCCAGCCATTGCCACGGGACCGTTTGTGCGGAGGTGGCGGACCGGACCGTTCAGGCGGTGAAGGAGGCCGCACAGGCACTGGTCCCCGTCACCGTCGGCGCGGGCACGGGGCAGGAAGACCGGATTATGGAGAACCGCCGGTTCCGGCTGAAGGACGGCCGGGAGTCGGACAGCCGCCGCGCCTATGCGCTGCCGCCCGATGAGGCCATCGCCGCGGTCGGCCCGGTGGACCCGGAAATCGGGATTCTTCGGCTGGACAAACAGGACGGTTCGTCCCTGGCCGTGGTCTACAACTTCGCGTGCCATCCCATCGAGGGCGTGCCGGGCGGCGGCAACACGGCGGACCTGGCCGGTTTTGCCTCCAGGGTGATCGAGGACAGCCTGGGCGGCGGCGCGGTGGCGCTGTTCCTGCAGGGCTTCGCGGGCGACATCAACCCGGCCCATTACCGGGACCTGGACAAGCCGCACGACGCGGAGCCGCTGGGGAATCTGCTGGGGCTCAGCACGGTGCGGGCGCTGCGGGAGATCAAAACCGGCGCGGATGACCGGCTGCAGGTCATCCAGGAATCCGTCGAACTGCCGCGCGCGGACCATGCGCCGCGCATCGCCGCGCTGGAGGCCGAACAGACCCGGCTGCTGCATTCGCTGAAAGGGACGGACCTCAACCTGAAGATGTTCATCCCCCTGGCCGTGAAACTCGGCCTGTCGGAAGGGTTCCCTTCCGCGCCCGCAGCGCGCTACCTGCACGAGGAAAGGATGGGCCGGGAGGACGTGAAGCAACTCGACGCCGCAAACCGCGCAAGCGTGGACCAGTACATCGAGAACATCCACACCATGGAGGAACTGACGCGGCTCCAGACGAACCTGGAACTGCTCCGCAAACACCAGGCGGACAACACGGCCGCGCCGAAACGGACCGTGGACGCCGAAGTGAACGGTGTGCGCATCGGGAACTTCGTGCTGGTCACGTTCCCGGGAGAACCGAGCGTGCAGGTTGGGCTCAACATCAAGCAGACCTCGCCGCATGAACTCACCTTCGTGGCCGGATGCACAAACGGCTACCTCTACTACGCCCCGACCGCAGAACAGCTTGCCAACACCGGCGCGGCGCAGGAGGACAGCGACTGCCTGCTCGCGCCCGAATGGCAGAAGCGCTACGAGGACAAAGTGGCGGAGATGCTGAAGCGGCTCTAACCAGACCATTCCGAACGAGCACCAATTTTGGAGTGCGGCGGCAACGACGCCGCTTTTCCTTCGTTGGGCGACAAACCCGGTTGTGGGAGTTTTCTGTGTGCCGAGCCAAAGCGGCGTCGTTGCCGCCGCACTCCAAAACAGACAGCTTCTGTACGAAAACGTCAAACCCCAGATGCACAACTTGTTTGGCCGGTCGGCAATGGTGCTACGATGTTCTTGGACTTACGCAGACAACGAGCAACGGAGGGTTGAACATGCGTGCGCGTGTCGTCTTCTTGGCCACGGCTTTGCTGTTCTGTTTCGCAAACGCCCATGGGGACGGCGGTCTGATCCCGTTTCAGCCTAAAGTAAAAGTGTTCGAGCCGAATCAAAACGCCTTGATTGCCTGGGACGGCCAGGAGGAAATCCTCATCCTTTCGACGGACACCCACGCCTCGGTTCCCACGAAGGCTCTCGAGGTGATTCCGATGCGGTCCGAGCCCGCCGTCAAGGAGGCTGACCCGGAGATCTTCGCAAAGGCCCAGCGCCTTATCGACGAAAACCGTCTCCGGCAAGATCCCCCTGCGATGCCGGCAGGACCTCCCGGAGCTGGCCCTCCAACCATGGGCGCGCCACCCGCCGGCAAGGTTACGCTGCACGAACGCATTGGCCGTCATGACATTGCCGTGACGCACGTCCTGAGCGCAAGCGGGTTCAACTCCTGGGCCGAGGATTACCTCCGATCCCAAGGTGCGGACACGCCAACCATTCCCCCTCGGATCAGCAAGGCTGTCCAGGGCTACCTTGACAAGGGGTTCCGTTGGTTCGTTTACGACGTGGTCGAACTTGGCGCCAGCGTCCGGACCAACGAACCCATCCAGTTCCGCTTCAAGAGCGATTGCGTCTTCTATCCCCTCGCCATCACCCAGACCGAAAGCCCCAAGGTCAAGGTCCGGATACTGCTTATCACTCCAAAGTACCTGACAGAGTATCCCGAACTGCCCCGCGACCACATCCGCGTCGGATTGGAGGAAGCCCCCGGCGCGTCGTCCATCGCCCAAGAGACGGTCATCCTTGGACAACGCGACCTTCTGGACCTCGGTCCCGATATTGATAGCCTTTTCGACCACCGCGAGGGTATGAAACTCCGGATCTGGACCCTTCTTCCTGAACTTATGCGCGGCCGTTTCACTCACGACTTGGTAGCCCGGTGAACACGAGCCTTGGACACATAACATTTCACCGCACGGTCACGGGATCTTGCCGATCTCGTACTTCGGGCGTTCGGTCATGGTGACGGCCGTGTGGCTGTAGAAGGGATACACGCTCCATTCGACGCAGGCAAGGATGTCCGGCTTGCTGTCGCCGTCCATGTCCCCGACCCACGGATGCGGCCCGTGCGCCGTCACTTTGATGGGTGTGCCGAAGCAGCACAGTGTCACGGGATTCTCGAACGCCGGGTTCTGCCTGTCGCCGCAGTTGCGCAGGAGGTAGATGCTCCCTTTCGCGGCCTCCGTCCCGGCGCAACTGTAGATGACGTCCATGAGTCCGTCGCTGTCCCAATCGGCCGCGCGGAAGGATTCGGTCCAGTGCGCCGCCCGGTTCACGACGGCGTCATCAATGAGTCGGCCGTCGGCCAGCTTGAGGGGGCGCTTCTTTTTCAGCCGCAATACACCCGCATCGTCCCGATAGAGCAGGAAGAGGGTCAACTTCCGCGTGAAGCCGTCGTGGGTGGCCAAGTCCATCAGACCGTCGCCGTTCCAGTCCGCAAAGGCCACCGCGGTGCGCCAGAAGAACGGTTGGTCCTCTTCGACGGGATAGGGCGTGTTCTGTTCTTCCACGCGCTTGGCGCTGCGTGCGCGCGCCTCGGGCGAGTCCCCGAATCCGTCCACGATGACCTGCTGCCGCGCGCCGAACCTGGGCGCCTGCCGCGTGCCGATGTTCTTGTACCAGAAGATGCGGTTGGTCTCGTTGGGCAGCAGGAGGTCGGGCAAACCGTCCGCGTCCCAGTCCACATACACGGGAAAGGGGTAGCCCATGTTGTGCCAGTGCTTGGTTCCCAGGACTTCATCGCGCAGCACACGGATGGGCTGCCCGTCGGAGAGGATGAGTTGGGGTTCCGCAAACGCGGGGCGATCGTTCGTGCCGTTGTTGAGGACGATGCGCGGCCAGCCGTAACCGCCGCCGACCAGCAGGTCCCAGTCGCCGTCGCCGTCCCAGTCGCACACGCAGGGCCACGCCTGATCGCTCAGCGACATCACCGCCGAAAGGGATAACGCGCGGACGGGCGGTGTGAAATGCGGTCCCGGTCCCGCATGCTCGAAGAAAGAAACGGTCTGGCCCACATCGTGGAGCACCAGGATGCCGTGTTTGGGTCCTTCGCGCACGGCGGCCAGATAGGACGGACGGAAGGGCGCAACGTCCTTCAGCAATTCGGGCGCGGCAAACTGCGGCGGGTCCCCGCCCAAGTTCCTGCGCCATGCCACTTGGTACTCCTGTACGTCGCCTCCCGGACCGGGTTCAAGACACACCGCATCGGGAAGTCCGTCGCCGTCTACGTCGTAGAAGCAGTGGGCGTATTGGGTGGTCTCGGTCTTCGGCGGTCCCACGTCTATCTTCACACCGTCCGCGAAGGTTATGGGCCATCCCGCCGGATTCGTGTTCTTCAGGTAGGTCAAGCCGACGACAAGGTCCGGCGCACCGTCGCCGTTCAGGTCCACCACCCGGCACGGTCCCCATTCGCCGGTGTGGCGGGACATGCTTCCCTGGGCGACAAACACCGGCATGCCCCCAGCATCCCGCTCGCCCGAGTTGAGATAGAGGTGGACCTGATCGCCGCCGTTGGGCGAGTAGACCAGGTCTGTGCGCCCGTCCTTGTTCAGGTCGGCGAAGTCACCATGCATGTAGGTCGAGGTGAAGTGTCTGAGGTCCGTGTCGCCGGGTGTGTCCGCATAGCGGATGCGCGTGAGGTCGCCGAAGGTGAATGCATCCGGTCCGCCCGCGTGCGGGTAGCACACGATTCCGTCCCAAGGCCAACCGGGCCGGTAGGCGTAGTTCCAGCACCCGACCAGGTCAGGTTTGCCGTCGCCCGTCAGGTCCACCAGCCCGCTCGGATAGGGCAGCGCGAAGGGACGCGGCTCGCCAGCGTTGTACCGCAACAGGTCGCCGATGCCGATGAGCGGTGTGTATTTCGCGGGCATGAGTGCCGGGCGCCCTGGGGCAGTCCGATAACGAATGTCGTAGACGGTGTGGTCGGGCTCCTGAATCACCCATTCGACACGCCCCTTGTCGCCATAGGCGAAATCCTCGGTGACGGCGTACGGGACCGCTTCGCCGTTCTTGGCGTCCGTCACCGTTATCGTGTTCGGGTCAAGAACACCCACGTGGCCCGCCTCCCTGGCCAACGCGCCGAAATCAATCACGGGGTCCATGGGGGTCTTCCGGCAGGGCAGCGGCGAGGTGACCGTAATGCGGACACCGCCCGCGCCGGCATCACCGGAGGCAAACACCGACGGCATGCCGGGGAGGGACAAAAGGACGCATGCAAGTCCATAGAGAGGCCGACGCAACACCATATTCATATTTCCCGTTGACCCATCAAATCCTATCACACCGATCCACTGCCGGCACAGGGCATTCATCGTTGAAAGCGGCGGAGATTTCGGTCATAATCCGCGTGTGCGCGGCACGAAAACATGTGTGAACCGGGCACGACAAGGTCAGGCATCGAGGAGAGCGCGCCCATGGTCCGCAGTGTTTGTGTTTCTGGACATATTCTTGTTTCGTGTTTGGCGGCACTTTTGCTGCCCGTTTGCGCAAACGCCCTGGAGGCCGGTGTCGAAGAGGCCTGCGTCAAGGTTGTTGTGAATTCGTCCCACGCGGTTCCCCCGCCGGACATGAACACCCAGGACGGCAACGCGGACGGTCTTGTGGACCGCGCGCAGTTCCGCCTGCTCGACGCGCTGCTGCGGGAGGATGGCGCGCCGCATCATGCCGAAGTGCTTGCCGCGTACCAGGCAAACCTGGCCCGCTTCGCCCAGGACAACACCCTGGGGCTGCGCTGCAATTTCATGGAATTCCTGTATCATTTCACCTGCAACGACTTCGGCATATATGTGGCAACGACGTTCACACTGGCCGAACCGGTCGCCTACCAGACACTTGCCGCCGAGTTTTTGGACAATTCCGGAATCACGCTCGACCCCGCAAACTACAACCTCAGCCTGGCAAACCTGCTGCCCCCCAACGCTGATCTGGACGGTGACGGCTACACGAATGCGCAGGAG
>CALDSM010000808.1 GCA_937923585.1 uncultured bacterium | reverse complement strand
AGACGAATTCCTGATGTCCCTCATACTATGGCAATGGACAGATACTGTCAACATTCTTCTAACCGCAACGGCATGACGCACAACAGGTGGCCCTCGGCGGTTACCACCCCTTCATAATCTCCGGGTGGCTGCGCGCCGCGACCGACCATTCCCACTGTCTGTCCCCCCGTTTTCCGCCGATTGTCGTCATGCAGGCACGGCGCGCGTCGGCAACGTCACGGCAGGTTCCAAGTGAGAATTTCGCGGATCAGCCCGCGATTGCCCCGTTCTCAGACTCTCACCCTGCTCCCCAAACGCTCTCACACTCCATGGTAGAAATGAATTGGATTTAGTGGTAGACTCCACTGTAGATGGTGTGTGAGATGGTGCCACGGCGACCTGTTTTCGGACAAAGTGCTAAAAAAGGCAAAGAGCAGGGAAGCCGTCAAGAAATCGAAGGTTTTCGTTGACAGTGTGAACGCACCGTGCTACACTGCCCGCGAGTGAACGTGTGACATCAGCAGAGCCAAGTGTTCTCGGAGGCAATTATGCGCGCTCATAAAGACTGTTGTCTTGTGGTGAAAAAGGCAGACTATTCACGTTGCAGCAACGCATGTAGAACCAATCCTATTCAGGCGCTGAAGGTGGAAACGGCCAGTTCCGCAGGCTTGCGTTTGTCCCTCTTGTCTCTCGTGCTGGCGACCTTGTCCGTCTGGACCGTCGCATCTTCTGCCTGGGGCGCCGCGCCGGTTGAGAAGGGCATTTCCGGCGTCATTGTCGTGGACTATCACACAGTTGACATAACATTTGAAGCAGCCATGGACCTGACCACGGTGGTGCCCGTCAACATCAAGGTCACGGACCGCAATGACCCGCTCACACCGCTGGGAACGATCGGGGTGGCCGAGGATTTTCATCCCACCAGAATTGAAGGGCTGGCGGGGGTCGCCAACACCTACCGGTGTTATTTCTCCGGCGAAATGAAGCAGGATGGCGCGGGGATAGTCGTCGTCACCAACATGAGGCAGTCGGACGGGACGCCCGTTGACTACGCCTTCTACTGGATTGACGGTGTTGGCGTGCGGCCGACGGCAAGTCCGATTGTCTGCGCCGCGCCGACCAATCCGACCGGCCTTGCCAATCTTCCCTTTACCGTCTCTTTCAGCGAACCGGTCCAGTTTGCCTCGGGGGGTGATCCCACTCCCAAATTTGACTACCAGGACCTCGCAATCACTACGGGAACCGGTATCTCCTACAGCACGGTGGCCATTACGGGCGGCCCGCAGACCTACACGGTCACCTTTAACGGGGTGACTTGCACCGGTGCGGGCTGTGGCAGCACCCCCAAACCCACGTTCAAACTCGCCTTCAAGTCAAATCCCACCATCATTGACCTTGCCGGCAATGCGATGGTCACGCCGATTGTCAACAGCGCGACGGTCGGCATTGATCAGGTGAAACCGAATGTGACCTCCGTCACCTGTCCCGATCCGACCGGCGCCCCGGTGTTCACGGTGACCTTCGACAAGGATGTGGTTGGTTTCAACGACCCCGGGACCGACATGACCATCGTCAAAGAAGTGGACTCGACGCTGAGCTGGGCGTTGGTGACCATCACCGGCGGTCCGCGTGTGTTTACGGCGGTCTTCTCGGGCACCACGGGGCAGGGCCGCCTGACCGCCGCAGTCAATCCGGCCTCCGACATTCGCGATGCGGCAGGAAACCCGGTCGGAACATACCCGCTTCCGCTCACGGTTTCCGTGGACACGTCGGCACCCCAGGTTCCGTCCATTACCGCGCCAAACCCGGGACCGACGAGTTCCGCCAACATATCGTTTAACGTCATCTTTACCGAGCCGGTTTATGATTTTGTTCCCGCCGACATACTGGTCAGCGGCGCCGGCATTACCTACACCGAAGCGCGCATCACCAGCGGTTTGCCGGGCGACACCAATTACACCGTGCAGGTCAGGGGCGTCGCCGGCACCGGGACCATGAATATCCGGGTCAAGACGGGTGCGCAGGGCGGTTCCGTGCATGACCTGGCGGGCAACAAGGTCAGTTACAGCGCCTTCAGCGACGGGGTCATCATAGATCACACGGGCCCGCAGGCGACCAGCATCATCAGCCAAAGCGGCAACTTTATCCAGGGCGGCTCGGTCCCGTTCCTGGTGGCCTTCAACGAGTCGGTAAAGAATTTCGATTCGCCGAATGATCTGGTGATCACAGCAACCGGATCCGTCAGCTATGCAGGTGTGGGCGTCTCCGGCGGGCCGCAGAACTATACCGCCACCATAGCGTCCATTTCCGGCGAGGGAACCCTGACGCTGGCCGTGAGCACGCGGTCCATGACGGGAATGGTGGCCGACATCAGCGACAACCCAATCACCTCCAGCGTGACCAGCGCCACGGTGACCGTTGACATCACCCGGCCCCGCGCGACGGCCATAGCGCCCATTACGGTCGGCCCCACAAAAAGCACCACAGCCAGTTTCTCCGTGTCTTTCAGCGAGCCCGTGCTCAATTTCACGGGGCCGGCAGCCTTGGTGTTCACCGAAACGGGCACTGCGGCGCATACCGGCGCAGCCATTACGGGCGGTCCCCAAGACTTCACTGTAAACCTTACCGGCGTGTCTGGAACCGGAACCATTGCGCTTGCCGCGAACAAAGCGGTTTCACCGCCCAGCCCCCCGATCACGGACCGGGCGGGCAATTCGCTGGATGACAGCGTCACCAGCGCCCCGCTGGCCATTGACAACACCATGCCCGCGGTGACGGTGAATCCGCTGCTGTCCAATTTCCAGACCCCCACGCTGACCGGAACGGTCAGCGACAACTTCGGCGTGGGTGCTGTCAATGTCACCGTGATCAGCGGCCATACCCATGCCGCAACGGTGAACCAGGGTGCGGGCACATGGAGCATTGTTTGGCCCGAGACGCTGCCTCAGGGAACCTATGACGTTGTGGCCGCCGTTACCGACACCGCCGGAAACACGGTGAGCGACTCCACCACCAATGAACTGACCGTGGACACCACTCCGCCCACGGTCACGGTGAACGCACAGACAACCGGCGACAGCACACCCTATGTCTCCGGCACCGTCAGCGACAACATCGGGGTGGCAAGCGTGACGTTCACGGTCACGATCAGCGGCACGCCCCGCACCTACACGGCGACTGTCTCCGGCGGTGCGTGGAACGGCCAAATCGCGGACACCCTGCCGAACGTGTCCCAGGTCTATGACATCCAGGTCACCGCGACGGACACGGCGGGCAATACGGGCCAGGACGCCACCACCGGCGAACTCAACTTCGACATCAATGTGCCGACCGTGCATGTGGACACACTGTTCACCAGCAATTCCTCGCCGACCGTCACGGGGTCCGCCTCCTTCGTTTCACCCGCCACGGCGATCAGCACAATCAACGTCACCGTTCACGGAAACGCGCTTGCCGTGACGCTGGATCCGCCCGTGGGGAACACGCAGAGCTGGACTGCGCCGGTGGCCGAAACCCTTTCGGAAGGGATATACGATGTCGTGGTGGAAGTTGCCGACGACCTGGCGCGTCCGGGGCGCGACGGCTCAACCAACGAACTGAATGTGGACAAACAGGGTCCGACGGCAACATTCACGCCCGTGGAAGCGTCGCGCACCAATGCGGACATTCTTCACATGACGGTCACCTTCAGTGAACCGCTGGCGTCTCCGCTCGATGTCGCCGGGGTGGTCCTTTCCGGCACCCTGGGCACCGCCGCAACGGTCGCTGTCAGCGAGACCGGCCCCACGACTTACAGCGTGGAGATTACCCTGGACGATCCGAACGCCAACGGAACGCTGGGTGTGGGAATCGCGGACACGGTGACCGACAGGGCGCTGAATCCCTATGCCGGCGGCACGTCGCCCGAGTGGACCGTCACCAATTGGTGCGGATTCATAAAGCATCCGGTCAGCGCACCCAAGTACAACGGTGCCGCCTACACCTTCCAGGTGCAGGTCTGTTCCGGCGCGGGAACCCCCGTTTATGTCTGGAAATGGGACAACGGCGCAAAGACCATTGAAGTGGTTGGCACGGATTCGCCGGACCTTGAGATCCCGGATGTGACCGGGAAGGGCGGGACGTATTGGTGCGAGGTGACCTACGACGAAGTCACCTATTCCTCCAACAAGGCCACACTCTTCGTGGCAGCCGTTCCGTCCATCGTGCAGGAACCCCAGGATGCCGCCAAGACGGCCGGTGAATCGTGCAGTTTCTCCGTCGTCGCCACGGGCGGTTTCCCGCCGCTTTCATACGAATGGTTCAAGGACGGCCAGCGCATAAACACCGCCGCGGGCAACTCCCTGAGCTTTGCGCGGGTAACGCTGCGCGATGCCGGAAAGTACCGGGTCATTGTGACAGACCTCCTGGGGACGCCGGTCCAGTCAAGGGAGGCCACGCTTGAAGTGACCGGCCAACTGGTGCCCGCGGCCGGACTGGGCGGACTGGCCGCACTGGCGGGCGCGTTGGCGCTGATGGGGGTCCGCTCGAATTCACGGCGCAGAAAATAGCACACACAGAATCAACGGCAGATCAAATCACTTTTCCCGGCCATCCGCAGGGGCTGACGGGGAAGGGCAAGGACGCAAGGCATGAATCTGGGCAAACGATCAGGCGGGCGGCGGAGTGTTGGCGGATTGGCGCTTGTGGCGCGGATAACGTGCATCGGACTGTTGCTGGGAGGGGCTGTCTCAGCCGGGGCCGGCATCTATGAGAGCGATGGTTCCCTGGGTGACCTGATTCTGGACGGGGTAACGGTCAAGTCCATCACCATCAGTACGGACCCGCCCCAGCCCATTATCATTGACACCACCGACGGCGCGGCGGTTGGCCTGAAATTCGGAACATTCGTGGACGGGGTGGCGGTGTTTCAATTCACCGAGGTCAATGTGGCGCCGGAGGTCGTGGTCACAACAACGGGTGCCGCCCCCTGCTCGATAATCTCCGGCAATAACATGTATTGGGGCGCTTCGATTGACGTTTCCGCCCCGCTCTCCGGGAGCGTTGGGCGGTTTGGCGGCGGCGCGGGCGGCAAGGGCGGTGACGGCGGCAAGGGCGGCGACGGCGGCAGGGGCGGCGACGGCGGCGGCGGCGGCACAGGCGGCAAGGGCGGCGACGGCGGCACCAAGTTTGGGGGTGCCTCCGGCAAGGGCGAAGACGGCGGCAAAGGCGGCGCGGGTGTCAACGGCGGTACGGCTTCGGCCGGCATGCTTGGCAGGGATGGCTTCGCGGGCGGTGCCGGAAAACTGGGCTATGGCGGCAACACGGCTGCGGGGGCCGGTGTCGGCGGCGGAAAGGGAAACAACAGCAACGGCGATGCCGGCGGTGCCGGCGGTGCCGCAGGCATACCGGGGCCTGCCGGAAGTGAGCAGCAAAGCGTGGGTCTAGGAGCCAAGTTCCGATGGCG
>CALDSM010000807.1 GCA_937923585.1 uncultured bacterium | reverse complement strand
ACTCCTTCATCGGTTATGACGACGAGAAACTCGGCATTCTCGCGGAAGGGCTTCGTGCGGGCAATCCCAACCGCATCATCGCCCTCAATCCCGGCGTGGACCCGCTCGTGAAGGCCTACACCCCCCACGAGGACTACACCTGCGGCGAGCAGAACAAGTTCTTCGACATGCCGGCCGGCCGCTTTCTCAACGGCGAGCAGTGGCACATCCTGTCCTTCCTCAGCGGCACCTGGTGGGGCGCACCCGGTGTCGGATACGCGAAGGCGGACCTTGCCGAATACGTCTTCGACGTGAACCAGCGCGGAGGCGTGGTCTCGGTGGACGTGCTCCTTTTCCGCGACGGATCACTGGACCGGTCACAGGTCGAAACCCTGAAGGCCGTCCGCAAGGAACTGCGCGAGGGCGCCGCACGGCCGCCCATACCGCCCGGAAACCGCGCCTACCGCAAGCAGGCCAAGTTGCTCAGCCTCGACGGAACCCACCCGCTCCAGGTGAACGGCGGAACCCAGTTCCCCAAACTGGGCGTGGACGGACGTCCGGAGACCTTCGCCCTTGCCGGGGGCGAATGGCCCTGGACCTACGAGGTGGACCTGGTGGACACCATTGCCGTGCGGCGCGTCAAAGTCACCTTCGCCTCGGGCTATCCCACCCAGTTCGAGATCAGGCTGTCAGGCGACGGCCAGAAATGGCAGACCGTCGCCTCGAAAGAAGGCCACGACGGCCAGCCCTACGAAGCGACCTTCGACCCCGTGTCCGCCCGCCATGTCCGCGTCTGCGCCCTCAAGCCCGACGGCCCGGACCAGCCGGGTGGGCAGATGGCCGTTGCCGAACTGGAAGTCTACGAGTAGTCCGGTCCGGTAAGAAGCCCGGGGAATCAGGGTGTTCTCCGCGCGTGCACGACCGCCGGCCCTCTGAATCCCGGCGGACGTTCCCAGCGCTGCCTGCCGGAAGAAACAGGCACACGGTCCTGCGTGAGGCTCTTTCCCGAAACCGGGTCGAACCATCGTAACCGGTAAGTGCCCGGAGCCATGGCTCGCATCCCCAGTGTTTCGCCCGGCTTTGAGCTGTACGCGATGCAGCCTTTTCCGAGCGCCGCCAGCACATACTCCGTCCCTTCGGCCCGAAGCTCGTCATGCGGCGCCATCTCGTTCACGCTGGTGGACTCAAAGAACCGCACGAGGTTGCCGCATGCGTTCAGGTCATCAACGGACGGCGCGTCCGGCCGGTCGAAACTCCAGCCCAGCGCCATGACATACGACCCGGCCATTGCGCAGGCCCACATCTTCTCCCGTGCCTCCACGCCGAACCCAAACCCTTCCGCTTCCGCCATGGTGAGGTTGTAACGCCCGTTCGCGCTGCGCCACGCCGTCAGCATGCCGTCATGCAGGACGCGGGCATCCTTCTTGTTGTATTGCACGGCGAACTGGCCGATATTCGGATCGTCCGCCAGTTCGTCGAAATCCAGGGAGTCGTTCTTGTGTACCGCAATGACGTGGCGGTGTTTGTCCGCGCCACGAATCACCGCGGCCATGTTGCGGATTCGCGCCGCGCTGAACACCTCCCCGTATTCCTCCGCCACGCACCATATCAGGTTCCGGTGGTGCGCAAACCGCTGGACGGTCTGTTCAAGAAACGCGCGTTCTTCGGGACCGACGGCATCTCCCGTGGACCAGATGCCCGCGTCGTCGTCGTAGAAGAAGAAGTAGGTCACAATTCCGTGGTCGTCCATTTCCCGGAACCATGTCTCCCATTGCTGGAGGATGTTCTCGTCCAAACCTTTCCCGGGGTCGCTGTCCACAAACGGGTTGTGCGTCCCGTCGCCGTCGCCCCCGTGCGAACGGACGGCCTGAAGATAGATGCAGTTCGCTCCCGTGCCCTTTATCTTCCCGATGATGGCCTGCTGGTCGCCGTTGCGCGTGCCGTCGGGGTTGCGCATCCCGCGGTACAGAAAGCCTTCCGGATCGCCCGGCCCGCACAGGAAGAACGGGTCCTGCTTTCCGTCGAGGTTCTTGTCCTCGTTGCGCGCCAGCCAGGCCGGATGCGCAGGATCGGACATGATCTGGCCCGCCATGGGCTCCGGAAGCACCGCCTCCCCCAGCAGGCGAAACGCTTCATTCAGCGGCCCCTGCGACTCGTCCATTTCACCGAGCACCGTGTCGTTCCACGACATCACGATATCCAGACTTGGAATCACCGCCATCCCGCGCATGCCGTTGCGGTGGCCCAGCGCCGCATAGGTGTCTGTCGGTGCGTCCGGCCAGTGCCGCTCCCCGTTGCGGTTGACCCCGTTCGTCCACCACAGCCAACTGTAGCTGCCTTCATGATCGCACTGGTTGTCCGGAACGCGCTCCGACCCGATGGACCGCTGCCCCGGGCACATCTCGGCGGGCGCCGCCTGCGTGCGCGGAAAGACGCCCGGCAGCGGGGTGCTTGTCAGCATCCGCACATGCTCTCTCGACAGTACCTGTTTGTTCTTCCAGCGGCCCTCATGGAGAAACAGGTATCCAAACCGGCAGAAATCGCGCGGCGAAACCCCCAACCGCCCCGGACGGTTGTCCGCGCCGAACGCGCAGAAGGTCGGGTTGTCCTCGCACTGGAGGATGTCGGTCAGCATCGGATGGAGCACACTGCCGTCCATCGCAGCGTAAGTGGTTCCATATGCGCCAAGAAACAGGGTGTCCACAAAGAGCGCCATCTGCCAGTCGTTGTAGTCAAATGCCGTTCCCGGCGCCTCGCCGACGCCGTAGCACGAAGTCTGCGTGGCGAGGTGGCGGAAGGTGATGCCCCGGTCTTTAAAGCCCAGCGCCGCGTTCACTGTCTCCAGGCAGGGGGCGTATGCGCTTACCTTCGCATCCACGCCGGACAGCCGCCCGTCCTCGATAGCCTTGAAGAGGAAGAAGGAATACCACGGTTTTGCCGCCGAGGCCACATCGCCCCGTTCCGCCGCGTCACCCCAGGTGTAGACCATATGCCCGTGGCGCACAATGCAGCCCCGTCCCTGCATGTGGTCGCGCAGCCGGTCCAGCGCGGCCGCGTCCAGCCCGGCCTCGCCGGGCGTCATCGTCTTCCAGTGCTCGCCGGGGAAAACCTCATGCCTGCACGACACCGTCGCAAGCAGCACCGGAATCACCAGCGCGTACCGTAATCTCGAGAAGGTCATACCCGCCTGCCGTCCTTGTTTCAGCGACCCGCGCGATTATAGCATGGGGCCTGTGGAAGCGGACCGCACAAGGAAGTGCAGCCCAAGGACTGTGGACCCCCTTGGGCTTTGGAGGCGCAATGCCTCCGGACGGCGCGCCGTTCGGCGCGGCTGCGGTTCCGGGCGCAAGCCACGTTCACGCATTGGATACGGGAACAGCCCTGTGATAACCTCCATGCGCGAAACGCACAGACGAAGTCATTTGCCCGAGAGAGAGGAAGACACCGGCATCATGGACGACGAAACGGCCCTGGAACCCGCGGAGACCGCCGCACCGGACGAACGGGTCCAGTTCTGGCACCGCATCGGCGTTGCCTCCGGCAGACTGCTCCTGTTCGGCGTGGTCGTCGTCGTGCTGCGGCTCCTCCAGGTGCTGGTTCTCCACGGCAAGTCCGAGCCCGGCCTGTTTGCCAGGTGCATGGGCATGGCGGCCCTGTCGGCCTTTGTCATCGGCACCTTCCTGGCGGACTTGTGGGTGCTTCATGCGCTGGTGAAAGGGCAGCCCCCCGGCCAGGCAGGCGGGGAAGCGGCACGGATGAGCCCCGTCGCCTCGCTGTTGCTGACCGGCAGGCTCGGGTCCCCGCTGACCAAGAGCGCCGCGAAGGACATACTCTCCGCCAAAGCGTTCTTGGCGCTGTTGGGCACCCTCACCTCCCTCTTTCTGCTGGTGCTGCTGTGGACGTACAAAGACAAGTAGGGGAGAAGGGGAACTTAGTGCCATGAAGAATCCCGGCGTCTTCCGGCGCTGCGCGCGGTGCTCGTTCCCGCTTTTCCTGCTGGCCTCTTGCGCGGTCCAATCGGAAGACCGCGTCCTGTCCGCCGCGGGCACGGTGGAGCGGGTTGACCTCCGCGATGAAATCCGCCGACGCGGCATGGAAGTGCGGGACCAGGGCGCCGCCAGACCCACCTGTTCCGTCTTTGCCATGACCTTCCTCCTGGAATGGGCGTACACGGGAAAGCAGGACCCATCCCGGACGGGCGGTCGCAAGTGCAATGACCTCTCCGAAGCGTATCTCAATCACGGGGCCAACGTGGCCACGGAAAGAACCGATGACGGCGACTTCTTCGAGAACATAGACTGCGGCTTCACCCAATACGGCATCGTTCCCGAACGCGCCCTGCCCTACGACAAAGACAAGGTCTACGATTGCGCAAAGACCGCCATCCCGCCGTCCCTCGTCGAAGAGGGGAGACGCTTCCGGAGAGAAACGCTCCCTGTCAAAGGCCGTTTCATCAAAGCATGGTCCAAAGACAACCCCGGCCTGACCGACGCCCAGTTTAACGAAATTCTGGACTGCCTCAGGCGCGGCATCCCCGTGGCCATCGGCAGAGACCATTCCATGGTTGCGGTCGGATTCGAGCGGGACAACGCCCATCCCGGCGGAGGCCGCTTTATCCTCCGCGACAGCCGCGGCAAAAGCTCCGGCGATCAGGGCTACTACATGGAGTCCTTCGAGAGCCTGAAAACAACCACCTTCGACGCCTTCGTATACGAGAAGACAGAACGGCCCTGACAGAATGAATCCCGTTCATCCTGTTCATCCATGTTGATGCCTGTATCTGCTCGTTCCGCAGCGTCAGGTGCTCATGGGCGAGGGGCGGATATTCCCGTCTGCCTTGCTGTCATTTCCTGAAGATCGATCTGCTCTGTGTTTCTCCAAGCCCTTCGATGCTGTTCTGAGGG
>CALDSM010000806.1 GCA_937923585.1 uncultured bacterium | reverse complement strand
CCTCGTGGAACGGCTAGCCGAGTCAATCGCCTCCCTTTGTCTGCAAGACCCGCGCGTCTCCCAGGCTGATGTCACCGTGGACAAGCCGGGTGCCCTGCGTTTCGCGCGCAGTGTCGCCGTGGAAATCTCCCGGACCCGGCCGGAGTTAACGTAGTCAATGCCCGAAACCCTCTGCCATATATCCGTGGCGGGCAATATGGAACCGGAAACAAACCTGCCCCGTGCGCTCGAACTGCTGCGGGAACAAACCGCACTGCTCGCGGTGTCAACGTTCTACAGGACACCCGCGCTGGACCGCCCCGAACAGCCCGACTATTTGAACGGCGCGGTCATGGCGCGCTTCGACGGCGACGCGCGAACGCTCAAGTTTGGTGTGCTGCGCGTCCTTGAGGGTAAAATGGGCCGGATGCGCACGGACGACCGCTATGCGGCCCGAACCGTTGACCTGGACCTGCTCCTGTTTGGAGAGGCAATTATCGTTGAGGACGGGTTGGTATTGCCCGACCCCGACCTGTGGCGCCGACCCTTTGTGGCGGCGGCCGTGCTTGAACTGGACCCGGACTTGGTTGTGCCGGGCACCGGAAAACCCCTGCGGGAACTGGCTGACATGGAAGCCGTCGCGCGGCTGGAACCCGCACGGGAATTCACCCGCGCGATGTTGGAAAGGCTTGGATTATGAATGTTGAACGCGTCGCGGAACTCATCCGCGATCTGCTGAAGGAAATGGGTGAAGACCCGGAACGCGAGGGACTGCTCAAGACACCCATGCGCTACGCCAAAGCGCTGGAGTTCTTGACGTCTGGCTACCACAAGGACATCCACGCGATCATCAACGGCGCGGTCTTCGAGGCCGAGTCGAACAACATGGTCATCTCGCGCGACATCGAATTGTACAGCCTCTGCGAGCACCACATGCTGCCCTTCTTCGGACGGGTCCACGTGGGGTACATCGCGCGCAAGAAAGTTCTCGGACTGAGCAAGATCGCCCGCATCGTGGATTTCTATGCCCGGCGTCTGCAAATCCAGGAGCGGCTCACCGCGCAGATTGCCCGTGCCATTATGGACCACACCAAGGCCGAGGGTGTCGGCGTGGTGGTCGAGTGCCGGCACCTCTGTACCATGATGCGCGGCGTGGAAAAGCAGAATTCCGTCATGACCACGTCGTCGGTTTTGGGCAGTTTTCATGACGATGCGATCACCCGCACCGAGTTCCTGCAATTGATCAACCGGGATGTAAACCGGTAAGGAATTACGAATTGAGAATTACGAATTACGAACGAAAAGACTGCATGAAGACTGGCCAGGCATATCTTCCTGCGTATTCTTTCCTGTCTTTATTTGTGTCCTTTGTGTTCTTTGTGGTTGTATGCGTTTCTTCTTGTTGCGTAGCCAATGCTCAATCGTTGCCAAAACAACCCCGCCAAGGTGGTGTCTATGTGGTGGCCCACCGGGGTGCTCACGAGGGAATCCCGGAGAACACACTGGCCGCCTATGCCAAGGCCATTGAACTGGGCGCGGACTTTGTGGAAATAGACACCCGCGCCACCAAAGACGGCCACATCGTCAGCATGCACAACAGCACGGTGAACGACTACACCAAGGATGCCAAGGGCCCGGTGTCGGGTTTCACGCTCGCCGAACTGAAAGCCATGGACATCGGCAGCCGCGTTGGACCCGAATGGAAGAACGACCGCATCCCCGAACTCGGTGAAATCTTGGATCTGTGCAAGGGCAAAATTGGGCTCTACATTGACCTCAAGGCCGCGCCGGTGGACCAGGTCGTTAAGATGTTGCGCGAGCGCGGCACGGAGCGCGATGCCGTATGGTACGTGGGCGGGTCTGAAATTGCGGACCTGAAGAAGGTCTGTCCGGAATGCCTGCCCATGCCCGACCCGGGCGAGGAAAAGGGACTCCGGACCCTGCTGGACACGGCGAAACCGCCCGTCATCGCGTCCAGTTTCAAGAATCTGACGCCAACTTTCGTGGAAACCTGCCACAAGAACCGCGCCGTTGTTATCGTGGATGACCTTGGTCCCGCGACATGGATGCCCATGCTGGAATGGAAGGTGGACGGCATCCAGACGGACAGTCCCGCGGAACTCATCAAACTGCTCAGGGAGCGCGAAACCAAGTGAGCGAAACCGGCCACACATACACCGAGCGGGTACTCGAGGCACTGGCAAAAGCCTTTGAATGGCACAAGGAGCAGCGGCGTCGCGGACCGGAACGGGTTCCCTACGTGACCCATCTGCTCGGCGTGGCCTCCATCGTCGGCGAATACGGCGGCGACGAGGACCAGTTCATCGCGGCGCTGCTGCACGATGCCGCAGAAGACCAGGGGGGGCAGCAGACACTGGACGAAATCGAGAGGATGTTCGGGCTACGCGTGGCGGAACTTGTTCTCGCGTGCAGCGACACCTTGGAGAAACCAAAGCCCGAATGGCGGCAACGCAAGGAAAAGCATCTGGCAGAGGCCGCCCAAGCCGCGCCGGATGCCCGCCTTATTCTCGCGGCCGACAAACTGCACAACATGCGGTCCGTCTACCGGAGCCTGCGTCAGCACGGGGAAGATACTTGGAAGGCGTTCAAAGGGGGGCGAGAAGGCAGCATCTGGTATTTCGAGTCCATGTTCGAGGCCCTCTGCCAGGATTGGGACCACCCCATCCTGGAGACACTGAAGGAACAGTTGGACGCACTGAAGCGGTTGGCGGCTCAGGAAGACTGACCTTCTGCCACCCTCCCGCCTATCCGTCCCATCCGTCCACCTCACTTCCCCCAGATTCTTCCGCCTCTGGAACGGCACCTTTCCCGCTTTCTATAGTGAGCGGCAACCCGCACCTGAAAGGACTG
>CALDSM010000805.1 GCA_937923585.1 uncultured bacterium | reverse complement strand
CCATGGGGACCTCCTCCGGCGCGGTATTCCGGATTTTGCCGGCTAGGCTGAAGATCTTGGTGCCGGAGTTTTGTTTTGTGCCGACCTGCGAATACACGGCGGAGCCCTGCCCGATGATGACGGGTATGTTGGCCAAAGTCTCGACGTTGTTGATGCAGGTGGGTTTGCCCGCGATGCCCTGCTGGATGGGGAACGGGGGGCGCTGGCGGGGTTCGCCCATGAACCCTTCGATGGAGCGGATCAGGGCGGTCTCCTCGCCGCACACGAACGCGCCCGCGCCCTGGACCACCTGAATGCCGAAGGAGAATTTCGTGCCCACAATGCCTTCGCCGAGCAGGCCGAGCGCGGCAGCCTCGCCAAGCGCCGTCTGGACGTGCTGAATGGCCAGGGGGTATTCATTGCGGACATAGAGAATGCCCTGCGTGGCGCCGGTCGCGTATGCACCAATCAGCATCCCCTCCAGAATGCTGTGCGGGTTCCCCTCGAGCACGCTGCGGTCCATGTAGGCGCCGGGGTCGCCCTCGTCGGCGTTGCACACGAGGTACTTGCCCTGCGCGCCGGGCTGTTTCGCCAGCAGTTCCCATTTGACGCCCGTGGGAAACCCCGCGCCGCCGCGGCCGCGAAGGCCCGCCGCTTTCACCTCGGCAAGCACCCATTCGGGTTCGCCCCGTTCCAGGGCCTTGAGCAATGCGGCGTATCCTCCGGCCCGCATGTACGATTCGATGCTTTCCGGGTCCACCTGCTCGTTTCGCGCGAGAATGGTCCGCGTCTGCTTCTTGAAGAAAGGCACATCGTGCTGGAGGGGGATGCGCCTGCCCGTGGCGGCGTCCAGCCACACGAGGTCTTCCAAAAAGGCGCCCTGCGCGGCGGCCTGGACCAGCCGTTCGACATCCGACACCTTAACCTGCGGATAGAATACGCCTTCCGGCTTTACCAGGATGGACGGCTCCATCTCGCAGAACCCGTGGCATCCGGTGACACGCACTTTGATCTGGTCCGCAAGGCCGTTCCGCGACACCGCCTCACGAACCGCACGGACCAGTTCAACGGCGCCGCTGGCACGGCCGCAGGTGCCCGCGGGAATGACGATGGTTCGGTGTTCCCGCTCCCCGCCGTTGCACAGGCGCTCATTGAGAGCGCGCAAATCCACCAGTGAATTCAATCGCATCGGCAGACAGTTTCCCTAGACGGTTGAAGCGGCCGCCTTTTGCAGCGCAGCCTGTTCCTTCGGTTGGGCTTGAAGTTTCCTCAGCAGCCTTCTTGCCTTGGCGCCGTCCACCTTCGAATGGTAGACACCATCGGCCACCACAATGGGCCCGAGGGCGCAGGCACCCAGGCAATTTACCGTCTCCAGTGTGAACTCGCCGTCCGGCGATGTTTCTCCGGCCCTGATGCCAAGTTGGCGCTCCAGTTCCTCGACGACCATGGGCCCCCCGCGGACATGGCAGGCGGTTCCGAGACAGACGCACAGATGGTGTTTTCCGCGCGGCTGAAGGCTGAATGACCGGTAGAAGGTTGCCACCCCGTACAGGTCCACCAGCGAACGGTCGGTGGCCTCCGCCACGATCCTCAGCACCGTTTCGGGAAGATACCCATGCGCCGTCTGAATTTCCTCCAGAATGGCGATTATCCCGCCGCAATCCGCGTCATGTCTTCCAACGATTTCCAGGATCTCCCGGACATCCACTGGTCTTTCCACCTGACTCCCTCCATCTCGCCGAAATTCTGCCGCCGCTCAGCGGTATTCTTCGCAGTGCCACACCCCGCCCTCGCGCTGGAGAAACGTGCACGACCCGCGATTTTCGCAGTCTCCGCAAACGCCCTCGATACGGCCCAGTTCGCGTAGGCTGGGACCGGCCAGTTCCTTGCCATGCCTGCACAAGAATGGTTGAATCCCTTCAAACGAATCACAGGTGACAATGAACTCCCCGGACTCGCCCGGGACCGCGCATCCGGCGCCTCGCCGGCATTTGCTGCACAGCACATCGCTTGTCTGCATGTTCATCACGCGCCCTACCTCCAAACTAATCTCTTGGTGAAGGGTTGGCAACTGGCGTGCCAAGTGCACCGTTCGGAGGAATATCCTTGGAGAGCAGGATTTACCCGTGATTTCCGAAGAGATCGGCAAAATCGGTCCGGTCCAACGGCTGCGGGCAGTGGGGAGATTTTGGCCGCCGGGGAGAATTTCCCCGGTTGCCGCGGCGCGAATTCCTGAACAGGAGGTCGGCCAGGGGGCTGGCCCGGCTAGAAAAGATTCTCCTGGTTGTCGGGAGGAGCTGGGAGCTTGTCCCGCAGCGTTTTCCGGTCAATGCCGAGGATTTCCGCGGCGCGCGTCTTGTTGCCGCCCACGCTGGCCAGTACGTTGCTCACATATTCAGCTTCCACTTCCGCAAGCGTGCGGTCCAGTCCGCTGCTTCTCACGGCGGAAAACCGCATGAGCCGCGGCAG
>CALDSM010000804.1 GCA_937923585.1 uncultured bacterium | reverse complement strand
GCAGGGCTGTGTCGGCTGCCACGAACCCCGCAAACAGACGCCGCCCGTGCGGCGCGGCAGTGCCGTTGCCGCACAGCCGCGCGACATTGAACCGCCCGAGTGGGGCGCGGGCGGGTTCAGTTATGTGCGCGTCGTCCAGCCCGTGCTGGACCGGCACTGCGTCGAATGCCACAACGCCCGGCGCGCCGAAGGCGGGCTTGACCTGACGGACTCGCGGACGGACTACTTCAACGTGTCCTATGAGATGCTCGCGCGGGACAACCAGGGCCCGGCCGGCAGCCCCTATGTGAGCTGGATTCCCACGTACAACGGACAGGAGCAGAACATCCTCAAGATTGCCCCCATGACCTGGGGATCGCCCGCGAGCAGGCTGGCCGAACTGGTGCTGAACGGCCACCCGGACAAGAACGGCAAGCCGCGCTTAAAGCTCGATGACAACAGCCGCCGCCGCATTCTGGCGTGGATTGACCTGAACGTGCCCTACTACGACACCAGTGAAACGTCGCACCCCAACACCGGGGGATGCCGCCGCATCTATGCGCCCGAAGTGGACAAGGTGCTGGACGGGGTCATCCAGCGGCGCTGCATCGAATGCCACAAGAACGGCAAGGCGCACCGCAGGGAATGGACCCGCGTGACTGAACCGGAACTGAACAACTTCCTGCTCGCGCCGCTGGCCCGCAAAGCGGGCGGCACGCAGCGCTGCGCGAAGAAAGTGTTCAAGGACACCTCAGACCCGGACTACAAGGCCATTCTCGCCACGCTCAAGCCGCTGGAAGACGGACTTAAGAAGACGCCCCGTACCGACATGCCCGGCGCGCAGATCGCGCCGGAGGTCTGCCGGGACAGGTATTGACGTTTCCGTCGCGGCATGTCGCCGCCCGTATTCGGATTGATTCGGGACCTCTCCCACGCCGTTGACCGGATATGGCACCCGGTATCATAATACTGCCATGGACGCTTGGAAAACAGAAAAGACGGTCAGGAAAGGACCCATTTCCATCCTTCAGAACCAAGATGCGGAGGACTTGGCCTACTGGCTCAGTCAACCTCCCGAAAAGCGGATTGAAGCGGTGGAATACCTCCGGTGGCTCAGGCATGGAGACTCGCTCCGATTTCAGCGAATTGCTCGCGTTGTTAAACGCATACAGCGTTGACTACATTGTCGTTGGCGGCATTGCGCTCGCGTGGCACGGCGTACCGCGGTACACGGGCGATTTGGACGTTCTTGTTCATGCCGAGCCGAAAAACGCGAAGAATGTGGTCGCCGCGCTGGCTGAGTTTGGGTTTGGAGAAATGGGCATAGAGGAAGATGATTTCGTCATGCCCGAACGCGTGCTTCAACTGGGTTATCCGCCTGTGCGAATTGATCTGCTGACGACGTTGACGGGCGTAACCTGGGAGGAAGCATGGGCGGGTAGTGTCACGGGAACCTACGGCGATGTGCCGACTCGCTATTTGGGGAGGGAAGAGTTCATATCGAACAAGAATGCCCTGGCTCGAAAACGTGATCTTGCCGATGTCGCCGCGCTGGCCAATAGAAATAGAGACGGAGAGGTGAAGTGAAAGCCTGTGTGCTGCACGCCATTGGCGATTTGCGGACGGAACATGTGCCCGTGCCCGAACCCGGGCCCGGTTGGGTGCGCGTGCGGGTGGCCGCGTGCGGCGTGTGCGGTTCCGACATTCCGCGCGTGTTTGAGAAGGGCACATACCGTTTCCCGCTGATTCCGGGACATGAGTTTGCCGGCGTGGTGGATGCGGTGGGGGAGGGCGTGAGTCCCACCCGTATCGGCCTGCGTGCGGCGGTGTTTCCGCTGATCCCGTGCATGCGCTGCGCGATGTGCGCCGTGGGCGCCTACGCGCAGTGCTCGGACTATGACTATCTCGGTTCGCGCTGCGATGGCGCGTTTGCCGAATACGTTGTCGCGCCGGAGTGGAACCTGGTGCCTGTCCCCGACGGGCTTGCGCTGGAGGAGGCGGCGATGTGCGAACCCGCCGCCGTGGCCGCGCACGCGCTGCGCCAGGCGAAACTGGACCTGGGCGCGACCGTGGCGATTTTCGGCGCGGGGCCCATCGGCCTGATGCTCGCGCAGTGGGCAGGTGCATGGGGGGCGGCGCGGGTGCTGCTGCTCGACGTGGATGCCGAGAAACTTCGGTTCGCGCAGTCGCTGGGACATGAACTCACCTGCAACCCGAGGGATGAGGATGCCGTGGCATGGTTGCGCCGCCATGCGCCGCTGGGCGCCGATGCGGTGGTCGAAGGTTCGGGCAGCGCGGCGGCCTTCGAGCAGACCGTCCAGTGCGCCAAGCCCTTCGGCGCAGTGGTGCTTATGGGAAATCCCGCCGGACCGATGAGCCTGTCGCAGAAGGCCTACTGGGCGATTCTGCGCAACGAGCTGCGCCTGTGCGGCACATGGAACTCCTCATTTGCCGAACTGCGCGGCAACGAGTGGAAAATATCGCTGGACGCGATGGCCTCGAAGCGCATTGACGTGAAGCCGCTCATTAGCCACCGTACGGACCCTGAAGGCCTGCTCGAACACCTCGTCATGATGCGCGACCGCGAGGGCTTCTTTAACAAGGTCATGATGGTGAACGGGCAGGACTAATTGACAATTGACAATGGACAATTGACAATGAAGAACATGAACAGGCGCCAGATCTGTGTTGCCGGTCAGTAGGTCTTGTCCTCGTCGGCGACGATTTGTTTGAAGGCCGCGTCGAGTCTGTCCTTGGTTGCCGGGTCGTTGGGGAGCATGACAATGTCGCAGACACGGAGGGAGTCCATCTGGATGGTGGCCTTGCGGCCGGACACCTTGAGTTCTGCCGGGACCACCCCCTCCGGCGTGATGCGCAGCGCGGCGGCGGGCTTGATCCAGGACGGCAGTTCCACCGTGATCTTCACATCCTTCTGTTCCCGCCAGGGATAGGCCTGCGGGTCAATGTCGTAGTCCTTGTTGAACAGGCAGAGC
>CALDSM010000803.1 GCA_937923585.1 uncultured bacterium | reverse complement strand
ACGAGATCTGATCGTGACTGGAGTTCAGACGTGTGCTCTTCCGATCTTGCATCTGCGGCATGTAATACCCCCACATCCCCACAATGCACGGCATGATCCCCTCATGGACCAGATGCTCCATCTTGAGGTCCGCAAGGTCGAAGTAGGTAGGATTGACCCGCTCGAACCCCTCCGTCAACGGGAATCCCGCGTCGCTGGCGCCCCTCGGATCAAATGCATCCATGTCCGGATAGGGTCCGGCGATGATCTGCACCACATTGAAACCTTTTGCCGCGCGGTCCGCAGTCAGCAATTGAAACCCGCGCGGCCAGTCCAGCCGCGAAGTCAGCCCCATCCACCACGTGTCGCCAATCCAGAAGAACGGCGTGCCGTCGGCCTGCTCAAAGTGACGTTTGTCCGCCGCAACGCGCAACCGCCCGTGCGCCATCAGCGGGCTTGCGCCCTCATAGGGCCGCACAGTGACCGTCCCGGTCTGGCCGTGAAGACCGCTATCGGAAACGTTCGAACACTCCGTCTGAAACGAGTACTCCCCCACTTTCGGCCCCGCGAAACGGACCTTCCACACATCATCACCGGCCCAAAAGGCGGGCACACGCATCGCGACGCCGTCCGGGCCGTTGAACTGCACATCCAAAACCACTTCGTTGTACGGGTCCGCATACTTCGCCTGCGAATGGAAACACAGTTCCAGCAGGCAATTGCACGCCACAAAGAAGGCTTTCATAACTTGTCCTCGCGATGACTGCAACCCATGCCGACGCTATGCTAGCATACGCCAAGGTCAAGTGCGGAGTTCAGCCCATGTTCAAGCGCCTTCTATTTGCCGTTCTGCTCATCGCGGCCCTGCTGGCCGCGGTCCTGCTGGTCCGAAGCGTGACGCTTCGTTCCAATCAGGTGCCGCCCGAACCGTGTCAGCCCATTGCGCTGGACGGCGATGCGGCGGCGGCCCGCCTCGCAAAGGCGATCCAGTGCAAAACGGTCTCCCACGATGACGTCAGCCGCTTCGACAGCGCCGCATTTCTTGAACTGCACCGGCGCATCCGGGAGGGTTTCCCGGTGCTGCATGCCCGTTTGCAGTGCGAGGTGGTGAACGGGCACAGCCTGCTGTACACCTGGCCCGGCACCGACACCTCCCTTCCCGGTGTGCTCTTCATCGCCCATCTGGACGTGGTCGCCGCCGACGAAGACGGCGGAACATGGGCCTATCCGCCGTTCAGCGGCGACATTGACGGGGGATTCGTGTGGGGGCGCGGCACCGTGGACGACAAGGGCAGCCTCATGGCGGTGATGGAGGCGGTGGAAGCCCTGGCAACCGCCGGCCACGCGCCCAAACGAACGGTCTACCTGGCCTTTGGCCACGACGAGGAGGTGGGCGGCACCGAAGGGGCGGGACGCATCGCGGCCCTGCTCAAGGAACGGGGCGTGCGGCTGGAAGCGACCTTCGACGAGGGTTTGGTCATCACGAACGGGATTGTGCCCGGCATGACCGGGCCGCTGGCACTTGTGGGCGTGGCGGAAAAGGGCTATGCCAGCCTCGAACTCTCCGTGGCGCAAGAGGGCGGCCACTCCTCGCAGCCGCCCCCCCAGAGCGCCATCGAGATTCTGGCCGCCGCACTGACGCGCATCAACCGAAAACCCGCCCCCGCCCGCTACGAGGGCGCCATGCGGGCCATGTTCGACTGTGCGGCCCCTGAAATGAGCCTGCCGTACCGGCTCCTGTTCGCGAACCCGTGGCTGTTCAGCAGCCTTATCATCCATGAAATGGAAAAGATGCCCGCCACCAACGCGGGACTGCGCACCACCGTGACGGCAACCATGTTCAACGCCGGGGAGAAGGACAATGTCCTCCCCGCCTTGGCCAAGGCGGTGGTCAACTGCCGGCTGCTGCCCGGAGACACCCTCAAGTCGGTGGTTGCCCGCATCCGCGGTGCTGTCGCGGATGACCGCGTCAGCATAACCACCCTTCCCAACGCCCACGAAGCGTCCCCTGTTTCCGATGCCGCCGCGCCCGCCTTCGCCGCCCTGGCCGCGAGCATTCGGCAGGTATGGCCCGAGGTCGCCGTCGCGCCCGCACTCGACATCGGCGCCACCGATTCCAAGCACTACGCGGAGTTGGCGCAAAATCAGTACCGTTTCGCGCCTTTCTGGTTCAACGAGTGGGATTTGTCCATTATCCACGGCGTGAACGAACGAGTGGCCGTTCAGAGCTACCTTGAGGCGGTGCAATTCTACGCGCAACTGATCCGCAACGTCGCGGGGCGGTCTGCGGCATAATTCAAGCCTTTCCGGCGTTTTGAATGAAGGCGGGGTGATTCTCTAGAATCACCCCCATTCAATTGGGAGACCCATCGTGGCACAAAGGCAGGTTTATCTCGATCACAACGCAACCACACCGCTCCATCCGGAAGTGGCAAAGACGCTTGCGGAGACCATGACGTGTTTTGGAAACCCGTCCAGCGTGCATGCCTACGGCCGCGAGGCCCGCGGTCTCGTCGAGGAGGCCCGCGAAACGGTGGCGTCGTTCATCGGCGCACTGCCCGAGGAAATCATCTTCGTGGGCAGCGGTTCGGAGGGCAACAACACCGTGCTCTCCATTCTCGCCTGCCAGCAGGGAAACTGCTCGTGCGACTGCGACCGCAAGGCCCACATCGTCACCACCGCCATTGAGCATCCCTGTATTTTGGAGACCTCCAAATGCCTGCAGGGAAGGGGAATACCGGTGACCCGGCTCGGCGTGGACCAGTATGGAAAGATTGATCTTGACGAGCTTCGGAACAGCGTGACACCCCAAACCGGCGTTGTCTCCGTCATGACGGCCAACAACGAAATCGGCACAATTCAGGACATTTGCGAGATTGCCCGCATCGTGCATGAGAAGGGGTCGCTTTTCCACACCGACGCGGTGCAGGCGCTCGGTAAGAGCCCGATGAACGTAAAGGAGCTTGGGGTTTACTTCCTGACCGTATCCGCGC
>CALDSM010000802.1 GCA_937923585.1 uncultured bacterium | reverse complement strand
ATAGCCGAATCCCGAAAAGAGCGAATACACCAGAATGCTCAGCGCCATCGCGCGCACCCGCCCTATCCGGTCCCCCAGCCATCCGAACACAAATCCCCCCGTCGCCGCGCCGATGAGAAACAGGGCCGTGATGTTGCCCATCCACATCCCCACAAACGCGTCCACCCCGCCGTCGCCGTGAAACATGCTTGTCAGCGCCGGCCGCGCCACCAGCGGAAACAGCCCCATCTCATAGCCGTCGAAAAGCCACCCCGCAAACGCCGCCCCCAGCACCGCCCATTGGGCCGCGCCGACGCGCATACGTGTCTCTGCCTGTGCCACCATATCCGCCATCGTACCCGATACCGCACACCCAAAGCCACGCGAAGACGTTGACCGACGACAGCACCAGGAGTGGCGTGGTCTCCCGACCACGGCCTCCGGCCTCAGTTGTGGCGTGGTTTCCCGACCACGGCCTCCGGCCTCAGTTGTGGCGTGGTTTCCCGACCACGGCCTCCGGCCTCAGTTGTGGCGTGGTCTCCCGACCACGCCATTCTTTCGACCGAAGGTCTCCTCCCAGACCTAACTCGGAAGAACACCAAAACTGTACAGGCTGGTCTTCTTCAGACGGAATTCGAGGCAGAGCGGCTGGTCCGCCGGCAGGACTCCGTGCTCTTTCCAGGCGACCGCGTGTCGGACCGAATCGCCGTGGACCGGCTTGCAGTCTGCGTGGGCGTAACCGGGAAGGGGCGCGCCTCCAGCGTCGAGGACGGCGACGCTAAGTTGCTCTGCGACGGCGTTCACGGTAAGACAGCCGCCAGGGCATGTGAGCGGCACGGTGCGCACAACGCCCTCTTCCTCGCCCGCGTCGAGCGAAACGAAGCCGTCCATCCGCCACTTGGCGAGCGCAATGCTGATGCGCTTTTCGGGAATGAATCCGCCGTGGGTGGTGGTAATGGCGGTGTAATAGGTCCACACCTCGTCGCCCATAGGGACAACGCCGTTGGCCACGCCGAGAATGCAGCCTGCGTCGTAGGCATGGGGGCCGTTGGGAATGACGGGGGAGCGGTCCTCGCAACGCGCCCAGTGGCGCCCGTCGCGGCTGTGGACGAGTTGGACGTCTATGGGTCCGTCGCTGTTGCTCTGTTCGGGGCCTTTGCGGGACGGCGGGCCGGTGTAGCGGAAATGGGTCACAAAACCGAGAAACTGGCCGCCGTAGGGGAAGGCGGACATGTTGTAGAACTGGCCGTACTGCCCGCCCTCGCACCGGACCTGCGCGTCGTCGGTTTCGTCCGGCGCCATGACCAGCATCGGTTCGGACCACACTTGCAGGTCGCGGCTGGTGCTCAGATAAACGAGGCGCCGCTGCTGCCCGCGCCACGGCCCGCTGCGCTTGTGAAACGCGGAGTATTCGCCGCTGTCCGGGTTGAACAGGAGCGTACAGGTGTCGCCCGAGGGAAGCACCGGGTTCTTCGGGTAGTACTCCCAGTGCAGGCCATCGGCCGAGTGCGCGGCGTGGTAACCCTTGTCCGGCGTCCGCAGGTAGCCCAGCATCACGTAGCGTTCGTCCGGCGCGGCGGCGGGATTGAAGACCACGCTCGGGCTGTGCAGGGTGGGCGTCAGCGAGTTGTTGTCCTTTGACCCGTTCAGTTCCACCAGCCCGAGATTGGGCCGCTCCCAATGGCGTCCGTCCTTGGACGTGGCATAGAGCACGCTGCTGCCGCGGTTGTACCACATGCGGAACGCGCCCGATTCGGCATCGCGCAGGACGGTGCCGTAGATATAGACCCGCCGGTCGTCCCCCTCCGCCTCCCATGAAGTTTCCGGTTCGAGCACGGGTTGGTCCAGCTTGGCACAGGCATGGGCGCGTCGCGTCACGCCGCTCTTCTGCGCCACCAGCGCGTCATCCACGAACAACTGCGGGCCGGGGCCGATTACATGCGCCGCACCATCTTCCCCGCGCGCAACGCACGGGGAGAAACAAATCGCCGCGGCAACGGCAAGTGTGCAAACGCTCCGCATAATTCGCATCAACCGCCCTCCGCCTGTTGCCCATCCCGTTTGTCCTGTGCATGCATGTTGACTGATTCCCAATCCGCCCGTTAGTTCCCGGCCGCTGCCTGTCGCGGTTTCTTGGACCCCTTCATGCCTTTCTTCCCGCTGCCGGTTGATGCGGCGGTCTTCACCGGAGCGGAAGCCTTGTCATCGGCCCGAAGAACAGCAGCTTTTCCCGACTTCCGGCCAGGCATTGAGAGAAGGGTAGATGCCGCAACCGCTCCTGGCCTGGCTTTGGGCCTGGCGTTGTCTATGACCTTAGGCGCGGGCTGCTTCGCGCCCTCCGGCAGGAAGGCGCTTTCCGAATACTTGTTGGACGCGTTCCACAGAATCCACTCTTCATACCCCGCATCATAGACCGCCTTGATCTGCTGGCGGACCTGCTCCGCGCCGTATCGCTGGTAGTTGCCGCCGCCGAGCCAGGTCGCGGTGAAATCCTGCAGATAGGGACGAATACCGGCGCGGTAATCCTGTACCGGTTCGGTCCGCCTGCGCGCTTTCAGGAGGGTGTTGTGAACCACGCCGTAGGGGTCAAGGTCCGGCTTGGCGTATTGCGTTCCGTTGACCACCTGCCCAAGCGCGTAGTGCGAGGGATAGGCCATCGGGGAAATATGGTCCACATCGCACCCGACATATTCCAGGTATTGCCCTATCCCCTCCTGGTCTTCGGGCGTCTCGCAGATAATGCCGAACACGTCCGCGGAAAGCACCACTTCGGGCATGTGCAGGCGCGCATAGGCGAGAAACGCGTTGATGGCCTGGTGCCTGGGCTTTCCCTTGTCGTCAAACACCATCTGCTCGCGCGGCCCATCGTTGGCAAAACGGACGTAGTCGAACTGGATTTCGTCAAACCCGTTGCGGATTCCCTCCCTGGCGATATCAACAAGATAGGCCCACGCATCCGGGTTGTATGGGTCGAGCCAGGTCCGTTTCTTGTTGTCCTTCCAGGGCTTGCCGGTCCGGTCCTTAATCGCCAGGTCGGTCCTCTTCGACGAAAGCACGGGGTCCTTGAAACACGCGACCCGGCCGATGACACGGATACCGTTGTCATGAAAGGCCCTGATCACCGGTTCGACCTTGTACTTCGGAATCCACCCCTTAATCTCGCGCACCAGCGGCACCTGCGATTCGTAGCCCACGTAACCGTCGTCATCCTTGATGTCCACGACGTAGGCATTGAGTTCCGTCCTGTTGGCGAGTTCGACGTAGTGCTCCAGTCTGGCGGCAAGGCCGACGGTCCAGCCGGTCAGGTACAAAGCCTTTACCCTCGCAGCGGGAACTTGCCCCGGCGCGGACTGCGTCTGCCCTGTTTGTTCCAGAGCCACGGCAGACGCGTTTGCGCCGAGCGCACAGAGAAGCGCAGCAGAAAACACCGTGACAAAGACGGATTGCGTGGGGATGGCGCCGGTGGCGTGAAATGGCAGGCATTGCATCAGCCGCATACGATGGCTTCATTCCTCAATCGTCGCAACATCTTTCTGGACTCAGTTCCCCTGGGGTTAATCGGAGAGCAGCCTCTGCGCCGCGGACCACAGCGCGGCAAAGTAACCGGGGCCGGGGCGAAGCGTCATATGGGTTTCCTCATAAAGCGCCTCTGCAAATGGCACAAGCGTTCGCGACACCGAGAAGCGGAGGAAGCCCGGGTTCAAGTCGCCCAGCCGCACCCGGTCAAGCCCGTCGGCATCCTTGAGGGTGGCCGTCAGCGTCCAATGCGGATGCGTTCTTGGGAGTTCCGCGCGGCAATGGTTTTCCACGGCGGCGGAAATGCCTTCCCAGTCTCCCTGCGCCACGCCGCCCTCCGCAAGCAGAGACACAAGTTCCGGCATGGCGGCCAGTCTGTCCAGTGCGTAACGGCCGTGGTCGCCGCATCGGCCGTCGTGCCGGCGGCCAAGGTCATGGATGTGCGCCGCCGCCCAGGCCGGCACGGCGTGGCTCTCCAGGCCCAGGGCGTCTGCCAGCACAAGCGTGTGAATGATCACCCGGGACACGTGCCCCTGGCCGTGGATGCGGCTGTGATGGGCAAAGTGCTCCGGCAAGGGCGCCAGCCTTTCAAGCGGCAGTGAAACGGGATTTCTCAATTGGAGCGGCATGACCGAAGCATAGCAATATCCAGAACCCGGAGCAACGGCGGTTGACAACTACCGTTGGCCGCCGTGGGGAATGGTACAATACGCCAAACAGACGCTCTGGAAGGCTTATCGTGACGAAGACCGCTTTGACCCCGACCCCCTTCGCTGTGAACCGGGACCATCCCGCTGTTTTCATCGCTTCGGGTACCGGACCTTATGAGAACACGCGCCGGGCGCTCGCGCAACTGGATTTGTCGCCGGCCGCCGGGCGGCGCGTGCTGCTGAAACCCAATGCCGGGCGGGATGTGGGGCCGGAAAGAGGCATCACGACCCATCCGCAGGTGGTCGCCGCGGCCATTGACGCGTTCCGCGGGGCGGGTGCCGAGGTGGCCGTGGGCGAAAGCCCCATCACGGGGGTGAAAACGCTTGATGCGCTTGCGCGATGCGGCATTGCGGCCGTTGCCGACGAACGCCAATGTCCGCTGATTGACATGGATGCGCGGACCTTTGTGCCGGTGTCCATCCCCGACGGCATCGCGATCAAGAGCCTCCGCGTGTGCCCCGAAGTGCTCGAATACGACATCGTCGTGTCCATCCCGGTCATGAAAATGCACATGCACACGGGCGTCACGCTGGCCGTCAAGAACATGAAAGGCTGCCTCTGGCGCCGGTCCAAGGTGGAGCTGCACATGCTGCCGCCGATTCCGGGCTGGGCCGAGAAGACACTCAACATCGCCATAGCGGACATGTCCTCCATCCTGCGGCCGCACCTGTCCATTGTGGACGGAACCATCGGCATGGAGGGGCTCGGCCCCAGCGCGGGCGAGGCCAAGGAACTCGGCGTGGTGCTGGCCGGAGTGGATGCCTTCGCGGTGGACGCGGTGGCCTGTGGATTAATGGGCGTCGCCGCGCAGGACATTCCCCATCTGCGCATGGGCGCGGAACGGGGTTACGGCATCATTGACCTCGACCGAATCGCCGTCTCGCCGGAAGACTGGCGCGAACTGCGGCAGCCCTTCGCGCTGCCGCCGACCAGTCTTTCCATCGAATTCCCCAATGTCAGCGTGTTGGACGAGCAGTCGTGCAGCGCCTGCCAGGCAAGCCTGCTGCTGTTTCTGCGGCGCCACGGCGAGCAATTGTTCGGCGGGAAGACCAGCGGCGGACCGGTCCGCTTCGCCATCGGCAAGGGCCATGAATCCCTGCCGGAAGGCACACTGTGCATCGGAAACTGCACCTTCAAGGCAAAGGGCGACAGGCCCTTCGCGCCAGGCTGCCCGCCCGTCGTGAGCGAGATCCTCTCGCTCTGCAACGAATACTTCAAGGAAGAGCAGGACTGACGTTTTCTGATAGGCGTTTCCCATCATGCCATTCAATAACACGTGCGCATTGGTCTTGGCCTGCGGCCTGCTGACCGCCTTGAACTTGCCCGCGGAAACGCTGCGAGATTGTCTTAAGGCGAAAGGCATCGATCTGACCGGCCTGGACAGCCCCAACTTGGACAAGCCAATAACAAGCGGCGATCAGGTAGATGACCAGGATGTATTCCTGACGGCCTACTATCTGGACGACGGTTCCACGCACCTTCATGGTCCGCTTCAATTGGAGATGTTGAAGAAGAAGACGAAAGAATGGCTGCACCGGGAGATAAGCCAGGAACACTTCGATGGCGGGTCTATCGCCGGCGGGTCTGTCATCGGAATAAACCATACGAAGAACGGATTCTATTTGTTCGCCCATATCAACCCCTCGGCGGGCACCACGATCATGCTGTCACCCGCCCTCGAGTTTCGAGACACCGTGTTTGGGGCGTTCTTGGGGGATTTCGCAAATGGTCCTGTGGTCTATGCCAACAGCATGGTCCACTTTGCGCCAACGCATCCGGGACATGTGTCGGTCTACGACCCCACGACGAAGTCAGACCGCGAGATCTACCCGATGAAGCCATACCAGGCAATCAGGCTGGCGCACATTGCAAAAGTCAAAGCCGCATACGACAAACTGGGAAAGGATTGGCTCCGGGCACACAATCATCACGGCGATCCGGAACAGTTCTCCAATTACATCGGCAAGGCGGCAACAAGCGATGCAACAGAGTCTCTGGCATTCATCGCGTCGTTTGACAATGTTGAGAGTGAAGCTGATGAGTGCGGGAACTTAAGCCGCTGCCGCGACTCCTTCACGGATGTGGTCTACGTCTATCGGCATGTGCGCACAAAGGGTTTGACGGCGTACCGGGAAATGCTCATGGAAGACGTGAAGGCCAAGTTTGGAGACGTTCCGCTGTCGCGCTTGCTGGAGTCGAAAGCAATCGAAGCCATCTTTGACGAACGCCAATGAGCTTCTTCTTTGCGTTCTTTGCGTTCTATGCGGTTGAGAAGAAAAGTCTGGCCGCAGGAATCATAGAGAACTCAGGGAAAGAAGGCTGGGTGTCTGTGCGGTCCAGAAGATGGAAGCCTTGGCCTACTTCGTGTCCAGTTCCACCGCCTGTTGTATGTAGTACCGAAGTACTTCCGTATCCAAATCGGCCATGCTCTTGATCTTGATGTGTTTTGAGATCTTGCCAGCCCCCTTCAATAGGCCGTACTTGTCCTCGAATTCCGCGCCGCGCGCGAACGCAAAGGTGATGTCCTTCTTGGTCGGACTGATCACGGCCAGCATCCGCACGCCCTTCCATGCGGGAATCCCCCGGTAGATCATCTCGCTCGCGCCGGGTGCCATCTCGCGCATGCACAAGCGGATCATGGCTACTATTTCCCGGTGCTCGGGCAGCACCTTGCGGCTCACAAATTCATCCACGGGCGTTGTCATGCGGGGATTCTATCGGGAACCATGCCGCTGTTCAACGCCTTTGCCCGCATACTTACCATACTCACCACGTCATTGCGAGCGAAGCGAAGCAATCTCTTGTTACCGTGGCCCACAGCAGGGGGGTGATAGCACACAAGAGATTGCTTCGCTTTGCTCGCAATGACGGCGCGATCTTGGGCCGTAAGTGACAACTCAAGCGTTGGCGCTGTGTTAGCTCAGACTGGCGCAAGCTGGCGAGATGTCCGGGTTAAATCCTGTGAGTTCGGCCGCATGTATCGGGCGGCCGCCAGTGACAGAACCCGCATCGAAGGCGGTCGGCGGTCCGGCTCAGGGCTTGATGTTCTGGTTCAGGTGAAACACATTTTCCGGGTCGTACTTTCGCTTGACCTGCACCAGTCGGGTATAGTTCGCGCCGTAGGCGACCGTGGCCTGGCCGCCCTCGTCTTCGGTCATGAAATTCACATACACGCCCGCGGATGCGTAGGGCGCGGACGCATCAAAGAACGCGCGCGCCCAGGCGATTCCGGCGCTGTCCTGCGCGGCGTCCTCCCAGCGGCCGTGCACGTTCATAACAAACTTCGCGTCCCGGTAGGGGTAGGCGGTGGCATCCACGGGCACGCGGTTGGCCGCGCCCGCCACCAGGCCGAGAAAGACCTCGCACTGCGGCGAGGGCAGTTTCTCCGCAAAGGTGATCATGGTGTTGATCGCGCCGTCGGACAGTTCCCGGAAATTGTGGGACTTCCAGTAGTTGCGCGCGCCCGGCGTCAGCAGCGGGTCAAAGGCCTGCTGCCACTGGGTGTAGGGCTGCGGGCCAATGTGCTCGCCGTAGGGCTCGCCAAACCCGCGCAGCGGCGCCACCAGCCTCTCTCCCGCCGCGATGTCGCCGGTGTGAAAGACGGCCAGCGCGATCATGTTCCTGCCATGCACTTCCGGCGCCAGAAACGGCAGCGGCGGCGCCTGGCGGAGCACCGCCCAGACGCTGAGTTCCTCCGGCGCGGACGCCACAAATTCACGGTACTGCCGCAGCACCTGCCGGGCCTGTTCCAGCGGAAACACTATCAACCCCGCAAGCACTTCCGGGCCGACCGGGTGCAGGGCAAACTCGAACTGGGTGACGACCCCGAAATTGCCGCCTCCCCCGCGGAGCGCCCAGAACAGGTCGGCGTTCTCGCCGTCACTGGCGTGCAGGGTCGCGCCGTCGGCCGTGACAATGTCCGCCGAGACAAGGTTGTCTACGGTCATGCCGTATTTGCGCGTCAGCCAGCCGAAGCCGCCGCCCAGCGTCAGACCGGCAACGCCGGTGGTCGAATTGATACCCATGGGCGTGGTCAGGCCGTCCTCCTGGACTGCCGCATCAAAGTCGGCCAGTGTGGCCCCGGGTCCAACCCGGGCGCGCCGACGGCCGGCATCCACGCGCACATCCCGCATTCCGGAGAAGTCTATCGCCAGGCCCCCGTTGCACATCCCGTTGCCCGCGATATTGTGTCCCCCGCCGCGAATCGAAATCTCAAGCCCGCTTGCGCGCGCATATTGGAGCGCGGGGAAAACGTCGGCGGCCTCCGCGCACTGCACAATCACGGCCGGCCGACGGTCCAGCATCCCATTCCAGATGCGTCGTACCGAATCGTAATCCGCGTCTCCGGGCAGCACCACGCGCCCTTTCACCCGCCCCTTGAGATGAGTGGCTTCTGCAATCCGGTTGCCCATGATATTGATCTCCGCACGGCTGCCTGAAAAGGCCGCCGGCTAACGCATCGCTCGATGTGGACAACCCGCATGGCGCCGTAACTTATTCCAGAACTGGCGCGCCCCCCTGTCCAGCGCAGGGTCATCACCACCCAAGGCAAGGGATCGGCGCGGCCACGCCGCACACTGGTATGCGCTGTGGGGGACCCGAAAAGGCCGTTTCCGCCGCGACCGGACGGGATGGGGGGACTGTTCAACACGGAGAGGCAGACAATTCCCTGAGAAAATGCCTGTTCTGCCTGCGGCCGGATCCATTGGAAAGAGACTCCGCGAAACGCGGCAGAATGCCGCGCCTTCTCGCCGGAGGATTTGGTGTCCCGGTCAGGGCAGGGCAAAGCCGGGCTGGAGGCGCTGGCTTAACTGGTCCATTTCGGACTTGAGCTGGTTCTTGACGATCAGCCTCAGCGCGTCCTCTTCGAGGCCCTTGGCGCCGAGGGCGACCAATTCGCGCGGATCGGTTGCCGAGCCGGTGCCGCTGTAGGCGGACGCGTTGGCGGTGAGGGAATCCTTGAGCTGGGCCATGCGGTTCTGCGTGTCGCGAAGCCCGCGCGTGCGCTGCTGGTATTCGCTTGGAAATTCCTCGGTGACCTCGTTGTACGTGTCGAGCGCCTGCTGAAGCAGGGCGACGGCCTCGGCGTAGCGGTTCTTCTGGGCCTCCTGCTCGGCGAGGTCGCGCAGGTCGGCGGCGTGCTGGATGGCGGCCTGCTG